>CAZOHR010000468.1:0-2582 GCA_964579045.1 uncultured Bacteroidales bacterium
ACTGTAAAAGTACCGTCTTTCATATCCTCAAGTTTTATACTACGGGTTCTTGCTTTTTCCGATATTTCCAAAATTTCTTTTGCCAATTCTTTAATTGACTTTTTATCCACGTTTTTAATAACCGGCACGAGCAAACCATCTTCTGTATCAACAGCTATACCTATGTTGTAATACTTTTTGTAAATAATTTGTCCGTTTTCAATATCCATTTCGGAGTTTAGCAACTTATGGTTTTTTAGCGCAATCGCAGTCGCTTTCAACACAAATGGCAGATAGCTAAGTTTGATTCCTTCGGCTGCAAGTTTATCTTTTAGTTTACTTCTTACTCGAATGAGTTCAGCAACTTCTACATCGTCAAAAACTGTCATGTGAGCAGCATTGTGTTTGCTCTGAATCATGTTTTTAGCAATAGTCTTTCTGATTTGAGTCATTTTTTCGACTTCTACCAATTCCGATGATTCCACAGTTTTTGCTACTGATATTGGAGCAGAATAGGACTGTAGTTGTTTGAACTTCGAAATATCTTCTTTCATCACACGACCACCAGGACCAGTTCCCGAAACTAGATTTATTTCGACACCCATTTCCTTTGCCATTGCTCTAGCCACTGGAGTTGCCAACACTTTACTTTTGGAACTTGTTATTTGTGATTTGTGATTTTCACCCGTACCTTCATCACTAGCTGGCATAAAAGCATTATTTCCAGCTATTTCCAAAGTTCCAACAACACCTGCTCCCTCCTCTTCAACAGCTTCGATTTTCGAATCTATTTCTTTCACCAAATCATGAGCAGCCTCGCCATGTACTCCTTCTATTTCGATTTCGGCAAGTGCATTTCCAACATGAATTGTTTCGCCAATTTTACCATAAAGCGCTACAACTACACCTTCTCTTGGAGATGGGATATCAGCCACAACCTTGTCTGTTTCCATTTTCACAAGAGCATCGCCAACTTTAACATTTTGACCTTTTTTTACATACCATTCCAGTATTGTGCCTTCATCCAGGCCTTCGCCAATATCCGGAAAATTAAAAATATATCTCATTATCTTGTGTGTTTTTAGTATTTTACTGTTCTTAAAATCTCATAAAATATTTTCTCTGGACTAATCATAAAATGCGGCTCTCCTTTTGGAAGAGGAACAATTATGTCAAATCCAGCAACTCGTTTTGGCGGAGCTTCCATATAGAGGAATGCTTCTTCCATTGCAATAGACGAAACCTCTGCAGCAACGCCAAATGTTTTAATTGCTTCGTGAACTGTTATTATTCGACCAGTTTTTTTAACAGATTCTGCTATTGTTTCTCTGTCGATTGGATAAATTGTTCTTAAATCAATAATTTCGACTGATATTCCCTCTTTTTTCGCTAGTACTGAAGCTTTTTGCACCTCACGCACCATTGCGCCATAAGCAACAATAGTCACATCGGTACCTGCCTGTACTACTTTGGCTTTACCAATCGGAATCGAAAATTTTTCAGTTTCTACTTCTTGTTTGATAGCGCGATAAATTCGTTTTGGTTCCATAAACCAAATTGGATCTTCAGATTCCAAAGCAGCTATCATCAAACCTTTTGCATCGTGAGGCGTTGAAGGAATTACAACTTTTAATCCTGGAATGTGTGCCCAAATTGCTTCGAGACTTTCGGAATGATGTTCGAGAGCGTTTATTCCACCACCATAAGGCATTCTAATTACCATATCAGTTGTGTATTTACCACGGCTTCTATTTCTCATTCGCGAAACGTGACTTACAACCTGGTTAAAAGCAGGATTAGCGAATCCCGAAAATTGCATTTCAATTACCGGTTTTAATCCAGCAACTGACATTCCAACAGCTGTACCAGCAATTCCCGATTCAGCCAAAGGAGAGTCAAACACTCTATCAACTCCGTATTTCGCCTGTAATCCTTCGGTTACTCGAAATACACCGCCTTCAACACCTACATCTTCACCATAAACTATTATTCTATCGTCCTCAGCCAGTTTTATATCTAACGCATCGTTAATTGCGTTTACCATGTTCATTACTTTTTTCATTGTGTTTTTTTGTTTTTTTTGTTGCCTTCGGCTCCGCTCAGTCAACGGATTCTCAGGTGACTGAGCGTAGTCGAAGGCACCTTAATTTGTCATTTTATTTTCATCCTCGTGCGTTCTTCCATTGTAAAAATTTCTCGTGTTCCACCATTTGATCTTTGAGATCGGCAGGCATGTCAGCATAAGTGTATTTAAACACTTCTTCTAGAGCGACCTGTCCGTAATTTTCGGCTTCTACAAACTGACGATCAATTTCTTTTTTGTATTCCTCAATTAGTTTTTCTTCATCTTTTTCGTCATACAATTTGTTTGTAACGAGATAAGCTTTTAGTCTTTTTAGAGGATCTTTACATTCCCAAGATTCTTCTTCCTCTTTTGTTCTATATTTTGTTGGATCATCAGAAGTAGTATGAGCACCTTTGCGATATGTTACCGCTTCAATTAGCACAGGACCATTGCCTGATTTTGCATGCTCTACCGATTCATTAACTGCTCTATACATTGCAAAAAAATCATTGCCGTCAACCTGAATACCTTTTATTCC
>CAZOHR010000469.1:0-2581 GCA_964579045.1 uncultured Bacteroidales bacterium
GTAAAAATCATTCGTTTTTTTGTGCAATTTACAAATATTTTTGTAACAATTGAAATGCTAACAAAGTCTGGCACTTTTTTACTATTTTTGTAATTATGAATTTTGAGATGCTTAAATTTCGTAGGAACAATTTAATCAAGAAGTACAATGCTTTACGTGAAAAATCAAATCATGTTAGGTTTTGCAATGCTCCTTTAACTTCTTTACGATTTCATCGTAATGGAGGAGTGCAATTTTGTTGTCATCATATAGAATTTCAATATCTTAACCAAAAATCCTTAAAGGAAATCTGGTTTGGGACGGAAATGGGAAGTTTACGTAAGTCGTTTCAAAATTATCAAATACCGCAATCTTGTAATTTTTGTGCCATACCTTTTTATGCAAAAGATTTTAGTAATGTAAATGCTCTTTCGTTTGATTATCTTAAACCAAATGAGAATTCTTATCCAGTTTTAATGGACTTCTCACTAGAGAATACTTGCAATTTGTCGTGTATAATGTGTGACTCTAGTCTTTCATCAAAAATTCAGGCTCAAAAAAACAGAATCGATTTCAATGCGAAAAGTTTTTGCTACGACGAGAAATTTGTAGAACAAATATTAGAGTTTATTCCTCATCTAAAGTATGCTGTTTTTACGGGAGGTGAGCCATTTCTGATAAATATATATTATCAGATTTGGGAGAAAATGCATGAGATAAATCCGTCGATTATTATAAATGTTACGACTAACGGAACCATTTTTAACCAGCGAGTTAGTAGTTTTCTGCATATGGCAAAAGTAAATATTACTGTTTCTGTGGATAGCTTTGTGTCAAATACATATAATGAGATAAGGGTAGGAGCAGATTTTACACAGACATTGTCCAATGTTTATAAGTTTGCAGAAATATGTCACATTAATAAGACACAATTTACCATTACGGTATGCCCAATGATTATAAATGCCTTTGAAATTCCTGAAATTGTTAATAGATGTAATGAACAAAATTGGAACTGGAATTTTAATACAGTCCTAAAACCATGGTATCATGCGCTTTGGTCGCTTGAAAAATCTAAAATTCAGGAAATAATCGATTTTTATAAAAACTATAATATTAAAGGAGATAATGAAGTTTCGATTATTAATAAGAATAGATTTTACTCCCTGATAAGTTTGCTTGAGACTTGGTTGTATAGAGTATCAAATATTAATTCAAGCTCATTAAATACTGAGGATCTCAGCAAAATGAGAAATAGAATTACTCAAATATTTACTCAGGCATTAGCTAAAACCAAAGTTGATTTTTCGTCGAAAGTAATTTTTGTTGTTGACGGAATTCCAGACATTCTCATTCGACAAAAGTTTATTTTTTACATTGAAAGCCTTTCAAATTCAATGATAGTAAATGAATTTGTTGATAATGATGAGGATACAATAATTGATCACATGTGCATAGTCGCATTTAATTTATAAGAAGTGTTTAGAAGAAAATACATACTTGAAGGTAGGAAAGTGAAAGCTTACAATGAGCAAAGGAATATGTGTAATAAGGAATTACCGATTTGTTTAGCCGCTCATAAAAGTATGCGTTTTATGCCAGAGGGAAATATTACTGTTTGTTGTCATAATAATACATTTGTTTTAGGAAAATATCCCGAAATTAGTCCTATGCAGGCTTGGAACTCAGATAATCTAGGGTTTATTAAAAAGAAACTTGCAAAAGCCGATTTTACTGCTGGTTGCCAAACATGTTTTTATGCGTTTGATAAATTAGCGTTTGATTCGGTAAATCCTCTTCTTTATGAGAATTATAATATCAATGCAAGTTATCCCGTAGTACTCGATTTCAAAATTGCGACCGAATGTAATCTAGAGTGTATTATGTGTTCAGAATACTCCTCTTCTGCAATTAGGAATAAATCAAATAATTATGAAGATAGATTTATCTATAATGACAGTTTTATAGATTCTTTATCAGAGATTATTCCTCATTTGAAGGAAGCAAGATTTAGTGGCGGGGAACCGTTTATGAATGCGATATATTTTAAAATATGGGATTTGTTGATTGAAAAAAATCCTAGTTGTAAAATTTATATACAAACTAACGGAACAATTCTAAACAGTAAAATCAAGTCTTTGCTGGAAAGAGGAAACTTTTTTATTAATGTTTCAGTTGATGCTTTAGACCCTGACTTATATTCTAAAATTCGCATTAACGCAGTTGTTGAAAAGACCATTGCGAATATTGAATATTTTGCTGATTATTCTGCTGAAAACAGTAGAAAATTTGGAATTACAGCTTGTGCAATGAAGGATAATATTTCGGAATGGGCTAATCTAGTAGTTTTTGCAAATAAGTATAATGCTACAATTTGGTTTAGTGAAGTTTATTTTCCTTTTGTAAATGCAATGTGGCTGATGACTGGAGATGAAATCAGAAGTTCATTGGATAGGTTGAAATATGTTAAATTAGTTAGTGAGAAATCTTCAGACGAATATAATATAAAACTGTTTAATGATTTAATTTTAAAGTTAAATCATTATTACCTTCTTACTTTGACAGAACATAAACGGGGATATTATATAAGCTCAAAAAAGTT
>CAZOHR010000470.1:0-2581 GCA_964579045.1 uncultured Bacteroidales bacterium
ATATCGCATTTTCGGATGTTTTACAAATATATGACTCAACTGGATTGTTGATTGAAAATGACGAAGGCTATGTTTCGTTGCAATACAAGACAAATGTAACTTCGGACACTGTGCAGGCAATAATTTATTTGGAGGACCAGCAAACAAACGGAACAATTACTAGTCCTGTATTTAACTTCGCTGGATTTGACAGCCAAGGTGACACTCTTAGTCACCTAACAACTACCGACATGGTCTTTACTATGTTTAATCCTGAAGCAGAAATAGACTCCATTTTATTGAAAGCCGGAATTCTAAACATTGCCACAAACTCGACCTATGGCCATGCTGCTAGGCTTTACATCACCTTCCCAACTGTTACAAAAAATGGTGTTCCTTTCACCGAAATGTTTACCTATGTTCCAGGAGGAGGTAGTGCAGTTAGTCTTAACAACAACTTTGCTGACTACAAAATTGACCTAACACAAACCGCAACTGGCTTCAACGAAATTCCTGTCGAGATAAGACTAACTTTATATTATTCGGGATCTGGAGCATCTAATACAGGAACACTCAGCTTTGATGCAGATATTACTGGAATGCAATATAAAATGATGCATGGATATTTTGGATTAAACACTTTATTCTTCGAAAGCGATACAATTGATATTAATCTTTTCAAGAACGAAGAATGGGATATCGAAAGATATATGTTTGTGGATCCTAAATTCAAAATTTATTACAAAAACACTTATGGAATTCCATCGCAATTTTATTTTACTCACCTAAAAGCCAATTCTGCATTAGATGATCTTGATTATGACATTCTTGATTATGGCGTAGGTTTACCAATTGGAGAAAGCAATCCATTTGACGTGTCGTATGCACTTGTTGCTGGCGAGGTAATGGAAGATTCTCTTAAATTGAATTCGGGAAATTCAAATATTGATGACGTTGTAAATAAAAGGCCTAAGTGGATACAGTTTAAAGCGAAAGCAACAACAAATCCTGCAGGGAATAATCACAATAATTTTGTAACCGATGAGTCAAAAATTGAAGTAGAAGTTGTAATGGAATTACCATTATGGGGATATGTTGACAATTTTAATTCGAGAGACACAGCAGATGTTGATTTATCTGACTTATTTAATGACTATAATCCTTTAAAGAGGGCTTTAGTAAGAATAGACATACAAAATGGGTTCCCTGTTGAAGCTTATGGGCAAGTTTATTTTGTTGATGAAAACTATCAGATACTAGACTCGGTTTTCTACACTTACGAGGAACGCATTTTAGCGGCTGCCGAAGTAGATGCTAATGGACGAGTATTGGATTACAGCAGAAAAGTAACTAAAATTGAATACGACCAAGATAGATTGGATAAACTGAGAACTTGTAAATATGTTGTTTATGGTGGACAAGCAAATTCAACAGCCTCACAAGCTAACGAAGTTGTTAAGATTTACAAAGACTACAGAATTAAATTTGATATTGGCTTTGAAGTTGATCTAGAAGTTGGTGGTAATATCGATTCAATCGGAAATCAATTTTAATCGTTAAAGAATGAAAGTTATGAAAAAATATATAATTCTTTTTGTTTTTGCAGGAATAGTAGGTTCTGCTCAGGCTCAGCAAGCTCTTACATTTTATAATATGGACAGAGCAATGCAAAGCCAGTTTATAAATCCGGCTGCCGATGTGCCTTACAAATTTCACCTTGGAGGAGTTCTTGTACCAATAGCTGGACAACTACCTCCACCAATGTACTTCAATTATGCAAATAATTCGTTTTATTATAATCACCCTATCCATTTCGGTGAAGGAACAAAGGCCGACAGTCTGGTTCTCGACATACCATTATTGATGAGTAAACTAAGGAATACAACTCACATGCGTTTCGACACTCAAATTGAGTTGTTAAATGTTGGTATTAAGCTAGAGAATATGTTCTTAACATTTGCTTTGACCGAGAAATTCAAATATGGAGTTTCTTTGCCATACGATTTGTTCGAATTCACATTAAATGGCAACATGCCATATATGCTCGAGAATAAGCCTCACGATTTTAGTGGACTTGGAGTTAATTTTACACACTACCGAGAGTTTGCTGTTGGTGGTTCTATGCAGGCAAATGATAAAATCACTGTTGGTGGCCGCGTAAAAATTCTATTTGGACAAGCAAACTTTAATACTGACATTAAAGAACTGTCATTATACACCGATCCAGAAGATTACTCAATGACTTTTACTACCGATATGAAGATTCAATCGTCCTTACCTGATTTCATAGATTATACAGTGCAAACTAGCGATACAAGTCTAGGGTTAATTAGCTTTGGTCCTAACTTTGAGACTTTAGATACAGCATTGTCAAATATTACCCCAACAGACATTACATCCTACTTGACAAATCTAAAAAATATTGGTTTAGGTTTTGATTTAGGAGTAAGCTATAAACTTACGCCAGAGATTGACTTATTCGCTTCTGTTACCGATTTTGGCTTCATTAGCTGGAATACAAATCCGCAGAACTATGTTAGTAAGGGAGAATATGAATTTAGAGGAGTTCAACTCGAGATTTGGGAAAACCAAGAAGATATTG
>CAZOHR010000471.1:0-2563 GCA_964579045.1 uncultured Bacteroidales bacterium
TTAGATAATTAAAATTTAAGATGTTATCTTAGCAGATAATATTTTATAAACAATTATATATGGAAAAAGCATCTGACAGACTAAATAAGATGGCCGTATCAGCGACATTGGCAATGGCTCAAAAGAGCAGAGACCTTCAGACACAAGGCATTGATGTAATCAATCTTAGTATTGGAGAACCAGATTTTGATACTCCACAACATATTAAGGACGCTGCAAAAAAGGCTATTGACGACAACTTCACACATTATCCACCAGTTCCGGGGTATGATTCTTTGAGAAAAGCAATAGTTGCAAAATTTAAGCGCGAAAACAATCTTGATTTCACTGTTGACCAGATTGTAGTTTCTACAGGAGCAAAACATTCAATTATTAATGTATTCTTGTCAATACTCAACCCAGGCGACGAAGTTATAGTGCCTGCTCCATATTGGGTTAGCTACCCCGACATGGTTGGATTGGCAGAAGGAATTCCAGTTTTTGTAAAATGCAATATCGATTCCGACTTTAAGATGACCGCAGCACAGCTCGAATCTGCAATTACACCAAAAACAAGAGCGTTGATTTTTAGTTCTCCATCAAATCCTACTGGAAATCTATATTCTCAGGCTGAGTTAAAAAGTTTGGCTGACGTTCTCGTAAAATATCCTAATATAATTGTGCTTTCTGATGAAATCTACGAACATATCAACTTTGTTGGAAAACATGAGAGCATAGCACAATTTGCCGAAATCAAGGATCGAGTTGTTGTTGTTAACGGAGTTTCAAAGGGTTATGCAATGACAGGCTGGAGAATTGGATATATTGGTGCACCAGTATGGATTGCTAAAGCGGTGACAAAACTGCAAGGTCAATTTACTTCTGGAGCATGCACAATTGCACAAAAAGCATCGGAAGCAGCCTTAAATGCGGGTTCGGAACAATGTGCAGAAATGACGGCAATATTTAAAAAACGTCGCAACGCTGTTTTGGAATTTCTAAAAACAGTTCCTGGATTAAAAACAAATATCCCCGAAGGTGCATTCTACGTATTTCCTGAGGTTTCTTCGTTTTATGGCAAATCGTACGACGGAAAAACGATAAACGATTCTGACGATCTTGCTTTGTATCTACTCGATAAAGCTGCTGTAGCAACAGTTGGCGGAACATCATTCGGTTCTCCTGAATGCCTTAGATTCTCTTATGCTACAAGTGAAGAAATAATGAACGAGGCTCTTAAAAGAATTAAAAAAGCATTAGCTGAACTAGCCTGAATTATTCATAAAAAATTCTATTCCGACATCAAATAGCCTTCGTACAAATCCTTTCCTCATGTTTTTCTTCCTTGAAATAGCTCGCTATTACTTCGTCGAAAAAAATTACGAGTAGTCGTATTACTTGGCTCTTTGACGTATCATAACGAAAGTTTAAGGTAATTGTTTAGGTATAGTTTTTTTTGTAGTGGGTAGTGGGTCTGCATAGTCGCTACCGTTTATTGGGATACTACTATCTGTTCTAATAAATTAGCATAATCTAAAGTTTACGATAATTTACCTACCAACTACCACTACCAACTATCAACTATCAATTACCTAAGGACCTAAATAGTTACAGTTTATGAATAAAACAGGCTAATATAATTGGTTCAAAATACTGCCTTTCAGTTTTCAAACAAAGCCGGTTAATAAAGCTATTTATTAACTGGCTTTTTTTATTGATTTGTTACGATTTTTTACTAAATTTGCTTATTGTTAAGCAAAAACTGAGGAACATGAAAATATTATTATTTGTAGCTGCAATTCTATTGTCAATTAATTTTTTATTTGCACAAAGAACAACTTATTATTCATTCGAACAAGCTCTAGTAAACGACAATGTTCGTAGTATTGAGGAAGATATTAACGGAAATGTTTGGCTTGGGACAATCGGTGGGATAACCAAGTTTGATGGAACAAGTTTTACTTCATATACTACCGCCGACGGGCTGGGTGGCAATATTATTTATGACATTTGCGCTCATTCTTCGGGCGATGTTTATGCCGCTACTTCGGGAGGATTGTCGAAATTTAATGGATCTGTTTGGACAAACCAAGGCATCGGCGATGGCTTACCATCAAATACTATTTGGTGTGTCGAAGAAGACAATTCTGGCAATATCTGGATTGGAACTTCTGCTGTTGGTGCTGCTTATTTTGATGGTAGTGATTGGACAATTTACAATACCTCAAACGGAATGGTATCAAATGGAATTAAAACCATTCTTGTTGATAGAAGCGATAATGTCTTGTTTGGAACTGGTAATGGAATTTCTTTGTATGATGGAAGTGTATTTAAAAACTTCAATACAGCCTCTGGCATGCCTGGCCTAATTGTTAATGAAATGATTCAACTCTATGATGGTACAATTGCTGTTGCCTCAAATGGTGGTATCGGAATTTACAATTATTACAACTGGACAAATATTACTACGGCTCAAGGTTTACCTGCTGCTAATGTTTTAAGCATTCAACAAGATTCTGAACAAAAAATATGGGTGGGAACATCTCAAGGTTTATCAAAATACAATAACCCAGGATTTACAACC
>CAZOHR010000472.1:0-2562 GCA_964579045.1 uncultured Bacteroidales bacterium
GGAAATTTTCTTTTGCTTATTAATGATTGAATTGTACATAAATTTTTCTTTATTCGTTGATATTTTTATTCTTAAAAAGTGGCGTAAAAATATTATAATATTTTAATAATTAAAATGATTTTTGTAATAAAGGATGATAATCTCCTATTAGCCCTATTTGAGTAGCATTTCTAATGTCAAAAACTGTTTGAATTGACGAGCGGGCCTCTTCCAAACCAAAGCCTTTACCTGATAAAATATGCTTGTAACTATCGGTGTGCAAATCGGTAAATCCGTCGCTGAATTCAATTTCTTCGTTTTCCATTTTTATTGAGCGATAAGTTCTTTGTCCTTTTGCTTTAATGTCATCCGGCAAAAGATTTTCATCTATCGACAACATCCATCTTACTCTAGCTCTTTCGAGTTCAAAATAACCTCCTGCTTTTTCGTTATCACTTAGGTGCACAACACTTGATTTAACTGGTCCAAAAATCCAGCTTAACATGTCAAAAAAGTGAACTCCAATATTTGTTGCAATACCACCCGATTTCTGCATTTCACCTTTCCACGAATAGTGATACCACTTGCCGCGCGAAGTTATGTAAGCCAAGTCAATATCATAAATCTTATCTTTGGGTCCGTTATCTATTTTATTTTTAAGATTGATTATTGACTGATGTAGGCGCAATTGAAGAATATTATAAATTTTCTTTCCTGTTTCTTTCTCGATCTCGCGCAATGCATCAATATTCCATGGATTAAGGACAAGCGGTTTTTCGCAGATTGCATTGGCCTGATTTCTTAAAGCGAAACGAATATGAGAATCGTGAAGATAATTTGGAGTACAGATACTGACATAGTCAACTTTTTTGTCAGTATTAATAAGCTTATAAATATGGCGGTCGAATCTTTCAAATTCGTGAAAGAAATCTGCTTCGGGAAAATGTGCATCAAGAAAACCAACACTATCAAATGGGTCGAGACATGCAACCAGATTATTTCCAGTTTCTTTAATTGCTTTTACATGTCGCACAGCAATATAACCACCTACGCCGACAAGGGCAAAATTTAGTTTTGACATATTTTAAATTTTAGTAACGGTATTATCTTTTAACTGATACTTTTCTTTACTTTCGGGACATACTGCAAATCCTTCCTTATTAAATCTTAGCTTGTGTCCGTACTCGCTCATCCAACCAGTTTGGCGTGCTGGATTTCCAATAACAAGAGCATAGTCGGGAACAGTTTTAGTAACAACTGCACCTGCCCCGATAAATGCAAAACGTCCGATATCGTGTCCACAAACAATAGTTGCATTTGCTCCAATTGAAGCCCCATGTTTAACTACTGTTTTAAGATATTCGTTTTTACGAACAACAGCACTGCGAGGATTAATTACATTTGTAAACACCATAGAAGGACCAAGGAAAACATCATCTTCACAAGTTACACCAGTGTAAATAGAGACATTATTTTGTACTTTAACATTTTTACCCAGAACTACTTCCTGGGACACAACAACGTTCTGTCCTATATTACAATCTTCACCAATCACACAATTTGGCATTATGTGAGAAAAATGCCAGATTTTAGTCCCATTCCCTATTCTGCATCCATTATCAATGACTGCAGTCTCATGCGCAAAGAATTCAGGTGACATAATTTTTTTTTGCAAAATTAAACAAAATAAAGGGATAGCAAAAAGATTTTTATCAGTTGTAAAACTGCGTCAAGCTTAGAGTATTTTTGTAATTTTGAGTTTTAAAAATAAACATGACAAATCTTAATAAAGCGTCCGAAATTATACGCAATGCAAACTATCTTACGGCTTTTACCGGAGCTGGAGTCTCGAAGGAGAGCGGAATTCCAGTATTTAGAGGTGGCGACGGAGTATATTCAAAGTATGATCATTCTTTACTCGAAATTAAAAATTATAAAGCCAAAACCTCTGAATCGTGGAAAGCTGTAAAGGCTATTTTTTATGATTTCTTTGAATCGGCAAAACCAAATCCTGCACATTTAATTTTGGCAAATTGGGAAAAACAAGGCTTGCTCAAGCATATTATAACGCAAAATATAGATAATCTCCACCAAGCTGGCGGTAGTGAAAATGTAATAGAGTATCATGGTTCGAAAGACAAGTTCGTTTGCCTAAAATGCGAAAAAGACTTTAAACTTGCAGAATTATCATTAAGTGAAGACCCTCCTCTGTGCAATTCATGCGGAGGCTTACTCAAACCTGATTTCGTTTTTTTTGGAGAAGCAATTCCCGAAAAGGCAGCACGATTATCTTACGATATAGCAAAACAATCAGACGTGATGATAATTATTGGAACTACTGGCGAGGTTCAACCTGCCTCACATATCCCTTACTATGCAAAAAGAGCCGGTGCCATAATAATTGAAATAAATCCAGAAGAATCGAAATTTACTGCCACAATCACTGACATCTTTATAAAAATGAAAGCTGCAGAGGTTATGACTAAACTGGATAGTCTAATAACTAAAGAGTAACAACACTGAGGAACTAAAAATGTCCGCAAAATTTAAAAACATCGTATCTTATGAAAATTGTATTTGTTG
>CAZOHR010000473.1:0-2557 GCA_964579045.1 uncultured Bacteroidales bacterium
AGTCGATAGGATAAGGATAAAGCTTTGTTTTTATTTTTGTTGCAGTATCGTCAGAGAAAACAAATTCGAGACTTTTTTCGAGATTGATAGGGAAGGTTATTTGCTTACTTATAAATGCATTTAAATTTTGCACCATTTCTTTTGCATCGGAGTCCTCTATACCATAGCCTAAACGTTGAATGGAGTCTTCTAGTCCAACTACAACGGAACAGAAATCTCTAAAATCACGATTTGCACCTTGTGGTTCAATATTGCGATAATAGTCAGCAAATCTTTTATATTCAACAGGGTAAGCGCGCGAATAACCAGATTTTTGCAGTAAGCCAGTAAACTTTTCAAAAATTACTGCATAATCTTCATCAAATTCTTCTTTATTGTTTACGTATATGTCACTGATGAAAGGATACGGATTTTCCTTTACTGGCAAAAGGTCGCGTTGCCCAGATATGTATAGTTTTTTCTGAATTCCGAGAATAATTCCAAGCGATTCTGATCCTGGCTTCGATATTTGATCGATATACCAATCATTATTTAAAAAACTTAGGTTTATAACTTTTACATCAGTTCTTATATGACCAGATTCTTGCAAATACCATAATGGGAAAGTTTCGTTGTCGCCAGAAACAAAGAGGATTGCATTCTGTTCGCAACTATTTAGCATGTTGTAAGCAAAGTTAAGTGCAAAATCATTGTTATTATTATTGTGATCGTCGTAGTTTTTGATGAGGAATTGTGCAGGAACAGCCGCAATGCACAAAATTGCCGAAGCCTGAATGAGATATTTGTTGTTAATATACTTTTTAATAAATGCAAAAACTCCAATTACTCCAAGTCCAATCCAAATTGAGAATGTGTAGAATGAACCGATATAAGAGTAATCACGTTCTCTTGCTTGATAAGGACTCTGGTTAAGGTAGAATGCAATTGCCAAGCCAGTGAAGAGAAACAATAGTGAAAGTACAAATAGGTATTTCTTATCGGTTTTGAACTGAATAAAGATACCAATGAGGCCTAAAATTAGTGGGAGTAAATAATATGCGTTATGGGCTTTATTGTTTTGCAGGTTAGGTGGCAGCTCGTCGCCATGCGATAGTCTTAGATTGTCTAAAAAACCAATCCCACTAATCCAATTTCCGTAAATAGGTCCGCCATGTGATTGTATGTCATTCTGCTTGCCACAAAAGTTCCACATAAAATATCGTAGATACATATGCGAAAATTGGTAACGTAGCATAAATCCAAGATTAACACCAAAAGGCGGTGGGTTTTCGCGACGATAGCCTGTCCATTCCTGATATGCTACAATGTGCTCTGGTTGGTTGCTCCACATACGGGGCAGGATGGTGTTGTCGCTATTCTCAAAGTTTGCTTCAGGCTTATGAGAAACAATTGCATATTTGCCGTCCAGCGTATCATAAACAGCTTCTCCTTCAACGTATGGCTGACTTTTGTCGTATTTGCTGTTATATTGTTGTCCGTACCACAATGGCCGATTGCCATATTGTTCCCTATTAAGGTAAGAAATAAAATTAAAGATAGTTTCAGGATTATTCTGGTCAAGAGGAGGATTAGCAGACGATCTTATAATTACAATTGTATATGTTGAATACCCGCTTAAAAACACTGCAAATCCTGTGATTATTAAGTTTAGAATTCTCTTTTTATATTTTCCCGAGAAGTAAATTCCAGCAATTAATGCACCTACAAGAATAAATGCAAAAACATATAAGCCAGTATTAAAGCCCGCATTAAGATTATTTGCAAAAAACCATTCGAATTTTGAGGCGAGAACAGGAATCCCCGAGATGCAGACTTGTACAAAACCAAGCAGTAAAATTGAAATTCCTAGACTAATAAAGAAAGTTTTAAAAGAGAACTTAAATTTGTCGAAATAATAAATCATTACTAAGGCAGGAATAACTAGAATGTTTAAAAGATGCACTCCAATTGATATTCCTGTAATTAGTGCTGCCAAAATCAGCCAAGAGTTTTTATCTTTTTCAGATGCTTGAGTAAATCGTAGAATTATCCAAATCGTTAATGCTGTAAAAAATGAGGATACAGAATAAACCTCGGCTTCTATTGCCGATGACCAAAAGCTTGTAGAGAATGCCAAGGACAAAGAACCTGTTAAAGCGGCAAAAGAACTTAGTGTTAATTTCTGTTTTTCGCTTATATTTAAAACAGGCATTTTCCCAGTATTTAACATCCTTAAACTGATAATGCGAATACTGAGAAATGTAAAATAAACGGCAAACGCTGAAGCAAATGCTGAAAGCAGGTTAACTGCCAAAGCTGTGTTTTCGGGATTAAACGCAAACATTGCAAAAAGTCGTCCCAAGAGCAGATAAAACGGAGCACCAGGGGCATGTCCAGTTTGCAGAGTGTCAGAGCATGCAATTAATTCACCGCAGTCCCAGAAATTTACGGTTTTAGAAACTGTTAATAGATAGATTAACAGGCTGAAGCCAAAAACACCCCATGGAATAATTTTATTTGAGTCTATCTTTAATTTCACGCAGTAAAAGTAATAAATTCCCAAAAACAAATGATAAAA
>CAZOHR010000474.1:0-2554 GCA_964579045.1 uncultured Bacteroidales bacterium
GCATATCGTAAAGTGCAATATTACTAATAGTTTGATTCTGAGGAACCTCTACGTGTAAAATGTTACTGAAAGCCCAAACAGAAATTATGTCGGTGCTCTCAGGTTCGATGTTTGTAAGATCAAAGAAGAACTCAAATCTTGCAGCATCGTCATCTGGTTGAGCAGTGAAAACGTAATTGTGGTTAGGATAAATTACAGCATTTGTTGCCAAATCTTTCATCATTACATTGCTGTACTCAATAAGGTTGTGATTATAAGTAATCATATATTCGCCAACTTCGCCAACTTCGAGATAAACTAATTTGCCATCCAAATTTTGTAGATTACTCATAGAATTTATCGCAAGCATGTTTTCCTGTTTCTTTGTGTAAAGCTGTGGAGCTGAAGAGTTACCATAAAGTTTGGTAGCATCATAGTTAAAGTCATAACTATCGTCAGAACCATCAACATGATAAATAACTGCTTCGTCAGAAGATGAGTTTCCTTCAACATTTATTCTAATAACATCTGGAACTTCTACTTCGTCGCGGAAACGGATTGCATCATGAACTCTCACATTGTCGCTTAAGCTGATATTTGCTCCTGGAGCAGACGCCTGAACAAAGAAGCCTTGTCCCATTGCAATATATCTGCTACCTTGGTTTGTTCCTATAGTTCCATTAAATGTTGCATACTGAGTTTGGTTCCACAGATAAATTGTACCACCAATACTGTTTTTCGTCCAGCCTGAGGCTGCATTCCAGTCAATTGCTGAAGGGTATGGATTACCAATTAGATTCCAACCTGTATTTGCACCTGCTGCACCTGTGAGTTGAACATTCCAAGGTCCTAGTGCACCATCATTAACTGTTCCAGCAAATGTTCTAATTTCATTAGCAGTATTCGTCCATACTGAGAATCCTTGACCAGTTGGCATTGGAGTATTGTCAGGAACAATGTAAGCGCCAAAAGTATTTGTTGCTTCGTCGTAAGGTCTGAGCCAGATTCCATGCATAACACCGCTTTGAGCACCTACAATAGGAGATGTAACCAAATGCCACATACTTTCTTGCAAATATCTGTCAACATTGTAAATTCCAGTACCAGAGATTGTACCAGTTGTTAGTAAGGATCCGTCACCTGTAACAGTTGATTCAATATGAACAGTTCCATTATTAATAATATTGCCATTTACGGTTAAGCCTTTGTCGGCTGCAACAGTAAGAACTGCACCACTTTCTATTGTAAGATTATTACAAATTGCTGGAGTGGTTTTGTCTTCGTTAATAATTGGAGCGTTGATATAAGAAGCTGGAATTAATGCATTTACTGCACCTGTTGGTACTGTGCCCGCACTCCAGTTGCCAGCAGTAGCCCAGTTTGAACTGATAGTACCAGTCCACTGTGGAGTAAGATCAACTAAAATGTCATCAACGTAAAGATTAAATTGATCAAAAGCAGAGTAACAATTAAACCCAAAGTAATAAACTCCAGTTGCGGGGACAGTAAAGTCATAACTTGCGTTTTGCACAGCATTCTGATTGATGTTTGTAAAATCCAATAAAGTGGTAGTCATGCTTGTGTTGACTGGATTAGTCCCAACGGCAACTTTCAGTTTCTCAACGTATGTAATGTCATTATTTCCATATCTGAAAGTAATTCGATAAGATGTTCCTGCTGTCATCTGAATACCTTGAGTGTAAAACCAAGTGTTGGCATTGTTTGAGGCATGCCAACCATATTTGAGAGTTTTACTTGTGAAGCCAGATCCTGGGTTGTTGACAGTTACCCAGTTATTTCCCGTACCTACATTCTGAATTGATGTACAGGTTGGAAATGCAGGAACAGTAGCAGATTCAAAATTTTGTGAGTAAGGAATAGTTGCAGGGCCACAAGATGTAATAAATGTTGCCGCTGAAGTCCATGAACTATAATCACTACCACCACAATCGGTTCTTACATAATAGGAATATGTTGTAGAGGCTGTAAGACTAGCGACATTTGCAGAAACAGTTGGAATTGTTGTTGTTCCACTTGCAACTAAACCAGTAGCTCCACTTCCAGCAGCTCCACTAGTCCGAACTTCCCATGCGTATCCTGCAGGTGTGCCCAAAGCTGGAGCTGTCCATGATATTGTTGCGGAGGTAGATGTTATTGCAGAGGAACTTAAAGTTGTTGGAGCAAAGCAGGTTGGTGTTGGTTCAAATCTAAAATCATCAAACCCAAGATCGTAAGGAGTGCCATTATTATTTACACGAACTATGAAATAATATGTTGCAGAACTTGGTGCTACAAATGTCCTAGTAACAGGTGCATATGTTGCCGATGAAGTGGTTGTAGCAGCTAAAAATGAAGCTCCCATTATCGTGGAACCAGTTCCAGTTTGAGTTGTATTGTATCTTACATCGGCAGTCCATCCTGTATAACCATCACCCGCAAAATTAAAACTAAAATCATAAGAAGTCCCTGCTGTTAAAACAAATCCAGGAGTAATTAAATATTTGTCAGTTGCGGAAGGTGTCCAGTTACAATAAATATAATTTGGAGCAGATGCTGGATCGTTATAGGTAATACT
>CAZOHR010000475.1:0-2549 GCA_964579045.1 uncultured Bacteroidales bacterium
AAAACTGTTCCAATGCTTCCAATCCGCCAGCCGATGCGCCAATGCCAACAATTGGGAAATTGATTTTATTTGAAATTTTCTGTTCCGATGGTTTAGAAACCTGAGTCTCTTTTTTGGCAGTTGGTTTTTTCATGGTTTTCAATTTATTGAATATCAATAAGTAAATCTCAAAGATACGGTATTTTTAGCATTGGCTAAAACTCGTTTATAAACGGCTTTACCGTTTTTATACAACAGAAAATGTATGTATTGGTACGGTTCATATCGTTTTTATTTTTCCAAAGTTATACAATATTTTTACAAATCATCAAATGGAGACTTGATTTTTTCAAACTTTTTGTCGAAACATGTGTATAAATCTCAGTTGTTTTACTACTCTTGTATCCTAGCAGCTCACGCTGGCGCCAATATATAATCCGTGCCCTTATTATTACTGGCACACTGATTACAACCGATGCGCCAGCTGGCGCAGAGCTCAACGCGATGCAGTGAGCGGTGCCGAACTGAAGTTAAATCCGCGCGAGCTAGGGCTGTGTCAATGTCTTTTAATGCATTTAAGTATTGAAACTCTCTCTTTAATTCCGTCAACTCCTTTTGGAGTTCTTCCTTGGTTTTGTCCTGAATCTCCATAGCAAAGTTTGTCATTTAATGATGAGAAGTTGTGTCGCAAGTCTTAGCCTTCTGACTAAAGCTTTCTAAGTCACTAATATTCAATCTATTATGAAAGTAAAATTTCTCTTGAAAGGTCAAATGTAGTAATTTAGTTTTGAATACTCTTACCCAATCCTAATTTTCTTTTTTATTTTAAATATAGATACTCAAGAGGATTGTAATTTGAGACTCCAATTGTTACCATATTCCAAATGATTACAGCTATATCGCTGGCGATGATTTGTAATCCGTGCCATTATTATTACTGGCACACGGATTACAAATCAATAGTGTTCGAAACATGAGTTTACCACGATTTTCAAAGTTAAATAATTAAATACTTCATGGGATTAACGAGATCAATACACAATTTTCTCTATACCTTTTAACCTCCAAACTTTTTTTCTTGATGCTTCGACGCCGCTCAGCACAAGTAAAAAAAGTTACAAAAAATTCAAGACCAAAAAATGTGGTTCCTGAGCGCAGCCGAAGGACTACCCCCCGCGCAAATAAAGAAACAATAGAATTGTACGTCGACCTTGGCCTAAAACAAATACCAGCTCCTTATGCCCTTCAAATATTTGTTTTAGGAACGATATATCGGCTCGACACAATTCTAATTATTTCTTTATTTCTGCTTGTTCTTTCCTTCGGCTGCGCTCAGGAACCACCCGCTTTTTGGTCAGGCCTGCCCACGGCGCTTCGAATACTGTTCATTGTATAATTTGCTACAGCATGACTCGTAAAATTGAAACTAATTTTTAAGGTTTCGAACAGTAGTGATTACAACCGATGCGCCAGCTGGCGCAGAGCTCAACAAAGTTAAATCCGCGCGAGCGTGGTTCCATATTTGCATCGTTTACATTTATCATTACTTTTCTTTCGAGCGCGCACGAATTTGGTTGCGTAACTATTTATTATAACCATATGGTTTTTTAACTCCTAATTTTTCTAAAGCTTGAGCTACATCAATTATTTTGTTAAGAGTCCAATTTGTATTGCAATACTGTTTAAAAAGTTCTCTTTCTCCATCAAGGAAAACAATTCTGTCCGCAAGACTAATTTTATATGAATTTAAAACATTGTACTTAATCTCCTTAACTCCAATTGCAACTTGTCTTTTGTGATTAAACTTCAAATAATCAATTTTTATTTCATTCTGATTCTCATCAAACTCTATTCTGGTAATGTATATTTTCGATTCAATAAATGGCTTAATTACAATTAGATAGCTAAACAGAGGAAAATATAAAGATAGGCCAACCCAAAAACTAATATCTGTGGGATCAAAAATAAAAAGATAAAAGAATCCAATTCCTAACAGTACATACAGAAAAAGCACGGTTACATGAGGAAAAAGACTTCTTATTACCCTTTCTGAGTATTTTATATTTTCAAGTTCAATGATTTTCAATTTGTTTGCATTTTTGCTATTCATTTTGTCCTGTTAAAAGTCACCCTATTTAAACTAAAACTGGGTTTCGTTTTTTGGAAATCATCATGCATATTTTCTTCAAATATATACAATTTTTACAAGTAAAAAAATTGGTTTTCGGGCAATAGCGATTAATTGTTTGCTTTATTTATAGAATCAAATATGCTAAGATCGAAACTCATATTAGTACAAATCCACACATAAAGCGTTCTTACAAAATCTTCGTCATCGGGGTAATTTGTTCGTATGATTTTTGCAAGTCCAACAGCACTCCTACTCACCGAATCTGGAATATGCATGGCAAATTGATCTGGAGATTGCCTGTTTTGGGAATGAGCAAAGCAATTAAATAATAAAAACGCCACCAATAGAAAAAGTTTCATCTGAGTTTATTACTGTAAGCCTTTTACAAACAACTAATTTCGCACAAATAACCATTTAACCGAATAATACAAGCCCATTC
>CAZOHR010000476.1:0-2548 GCA_964579045.1 uncultured Bacteroidales bacterium
AATCGCATCAACACCACTAAATGCTGTAACATGTTTTGGTAAACTAAGCGTAATTTCAGGATCAAGAATTGCAACATCTGCATAAAGATAGGGGCTTACAAGTCCAGTTTTTAGTTTTTCTTCATTGTCGCTAAAAATGCTGATGTGAGTAACCTCCGAGCCAGTTCCCGCGGTAGTTGGAATTAATATTAAAGGCAATCCGCCTTCGCAAATCTTAGCTTTGCGAGTTAGTTCTTTGGCACCTTCGCCAGTTTTTGCAGTTATTGCAACCACCTTGGCAATATCCATTGCTGAGCCGCCACCTAATCCAACAACAATATCAGACTTTGCAGAAATTGCCAAGTCTCTAGCCGAATCGACCGTTTCAAAACCAGGATCAGAAATAATATCACGAAATACTTCAATATTTATGTTTGCGCTCTTTAACTTGCCTATAATTCCATCGAACCATATCGTTTTTTCAATTGCCGGATCGCATACAAAAAAACAAGATTTTCCCTTTAAGGTAGCTATCTCATCTATCAATAAATCAATACTTTTGACTCCGAAAATGACTCTTGGCGTTGATTGAAAAATAAAATCTTTCATTTATATTAGTAATTAGTAGGAGAAATTTACACTTTAAAATAAAATCACAAAATTAATCGAAAGATAAAAACTATTTTAAATATATTGCATTATTTAAAGATTAACTTTGCAGAAATAAATTTTAACAAATGAAAAGAAGGATATTATTTTTATTTGCGGTAGTTTTGTCTGTATATGCTGTTGGGCAAGTGACAGATACCGCACCGAATTCGAATCCGATTATCCCTGTTATTACACTAACATAAACAGAACTTGAAGGGGATAATCAACCTCAAGATATTTCGGGATTGCTACAATCATCAGAAGATATTTTTGAGAATACTGCAGGCTATACTTTTGGTCAGGCAAGATTCAAGATCAGGGGTTATGATAATCAGAACACAACAGTTTTGATGAATGATGCAACTAGAAACAAAGTTAGCTCATCGGGTTTATCATTCTCTGATTACACTTATGGTGGTTTGGGAGGCGTTACAAACATTATAACTAGAGCATCAGAATTCCGTACAGGTTCGAGTGTTTCATATGCTTTAGCTAATAAAAACTACAGAAACAGAGTAATGGTTACACATTCCACTGGGATGATGGATAATGGCTGGGCATTTACTTTTTCTGCATCAACAAGATGGGCACAACAAGGTTATGTAAAAGGAACATTTTACGAAGCTTATGCATATTTTCTTGCTGCTGAGAAAAAAATCAATGAAAACCATAGTCTGAACCTTACTGTTTTTGGAGCTCCAACACGTAGCGGAAAAGCAGGTGTTTCTACTCTCGAAACCTATGAACTTTCAGGAGATCATTATTACAATGCTAATTGGGGTTATCAAAACGGAGTTGTTAGAAATGCTAGAGTTGGAAACTATCATCAGCCAAGAGCAATACTTTCTCATTATTGGAACATAGCTGAAGGTATGAAACTTACCACTTCTGTATCATACATGTTTGGTCGTGGTTGAACAACTTCTTTAAACTGGTATGATGCTGCAGATCCAAGACCTGACTATTATCGTAATTTCCCAAGCTATTACGAAGATGGCGAATATATGTTTGACTATTTAACTTCGATGTGGCAAACAGACGAAAACTTTAGACAATTAAACTGGGATGAGTTTTATGATGCAAACCGCAAAAACCTATACACCGTTATTAACGAAAGCGGAATTACTGGAAATAACGTAACTGGTAATAGAGCTAAATTTATGGTTGAAGAAAGACGCAATGATATTAACCGCTTTGACTTTAGCTCGATCTTTAGTAAAGAACTGAATGAAAGTTCAAAATTTGTTGGTGGAGTATCTTATCTGTCACACAAAACACATAATTTTAAAGTTGTTGATGATTTGTTGGGTGCCGATTGGTGGCTTGATATTGACCAATTTGCTGAAAGAGACTTTGATGACGATTTCATTATTCAGAATAACCTTGGAACACCGGATAAGGTTGTTGTAGAAGGAGATGTTTTTGGATATGATTATGTCTCAAACATAAATAAAGCTGATGTTTTTGGTCAGGTTGAATTAAAATTAGCAAAACTAGACGCTTTTGCGGCTCTTGATTTATCTTATACAGAATTTTGGCGAACTGGTAATATGCGTAATGGTAAATTCCCAATAAATTCTTTAGGCAACTCCTTTAAAAACACTTTTTACAATTATGCAGCAAAAGCAGGAGTAAATTACAAAATTACAGGACGTCATTTTGTCTTACTTAATGCCAGCTACATGACTCGCGCACCATATTTTAGAGATGCTTTTGTTTCAATAAGAACAAGAGACCACGTAGTTGAAAATCTAACTAGCGAACAAATCTACTCTGGTGATCTTAGTTATCACTACCGTTCTCCTAATTTTCAGGTAAAACTTACTGGATACTATACAGAGTTTCAAAATGGAATCGAAAACAACGGTTTTTATCACGACGAACTCCGCACATTTGTAAATTATATTATGACAGATGT
>CAZOHR010000477.1:0-2518 GCA_964579045.1 uncultured Bacteroidales bacterium
ATTTAAATCGCTACATACTTTTACCGAAAAATTACCGTTAATAGATATTAATAAAGATAAAGCTGATTTATTTGGAAAAACTACCGAAGAGGCTATACAATACGGTGTTCAGAACGGAATTTTACACGAAGTTTTAGGTGTAATTGCTGACTTTGATAACAAATATTGTAATTTAAAAGTAGTTTTTACTGGAGGAGATTGCTTTTTCTTTGAAAAGTTGTTAAAAAATCGCATTTTTGCAGTGCCAAATTTAACAGCTATTGGCTTAAACAAAATTTTAGAACTAAATGTATAAACTATTTTTCTCAGCGATAATTATTTTATCCGTATCCACAGCAATTTTTGCCCAGGGCAGAGTCGGTTCACCTTATACCCGCTATGGTATTGGCGACATAAACAACAGCACTTTGATCCGTAACAATGCGATGGGAGGATTGAGCTACACATTGCCGCGCAGTAACTGTGTAAACTATGTCAATCCAGCAGGAACAAGCTCAATCGACACACTTACATTTATTTTTGATTTCGGAATTAATGGTGGCGTAAGACAATACAGTATCGAAAATCCCGCTTCATCTCAGATTAGAACCGACTTTCAACTTTCACATTTGATTTTTGGATTCCCAGTCACAAAATGGTGGAAAACAACTTTTGGAGCTATGCCTTTCAGTAACGTAGGCTACTCGATAAAAGCAAATGACACATTATTAAATGTAAATAAAGACTATTTGTTTGCTGGAAATGGTGGTATTAATCGCGTAATGTGGAACAATTCCTTTGCTCCATTTAAGAACTTTACTTTCGGTGTTAATGCATCATTCCTTTTTGGAAAGATATATCAATCAAATGCGATAGACTTTGACGATGACAGTGGAGCCTATTTAAATGTTATTGAACAGAACGTAATTCGAGTAAATGACTTTACTTTTGATGCAGGTTTTAACTACACTATTAATATTAATAACAAGAATGCGATTAGCGTCGGTGGTATTTACGGATATAATTCACAGCTTAACAGTTTAAGGAACACTATTATCTACAATACTTTAAGTACTGGTAGCTCTGCTGTCGTTGATACTATTTACCAATCAGATAAAGAAGAAGGAATTATCAGCTTACCACAGAAAATTGGCTTTGGATTGGGCTATAGTTACGGAAATAAATTCTATATGGGTGTTGATTATACAATTCAAGATTGGTCGAATGCGCAATTCTTTGGAGTTGTTGATACACTAAGTAATGGCTCGTACCTCTCTTTTGGAACAGAGTTTACCCCAGCAGGAATTAATGGTAATGCATATAAATATTGGCAAGGTGTAAGTTACCGTGCAGGAGTACATTTCAACGAAACCTATTTTAAATTAGCGACCGGCGAAACACCGATTTCTGACTTTGGCATAAGTTTTGGTTTAGGACTGCCGATGAAACGTTCTAAGACAACTTTTAATTTATCGTTACAGCTTGGACAAAGAGGTACACTAGAAAATAACTTAATTAAAGAAAATTATGCTATTTTTGGCGTCAGTTTCAGCCTAGCTGATATGTGGTTTGTAAAGAGTAAATTTGATTAGATTATATTATTATAAAAGATTACAATTATGAAAGCTAGATTTTTTTTACCGGTTTTGATGACAGGAATGCTGATGAGCGCGGCCTTATTCGCTCAGGATAATTCATATGGTGATGATCCTGAAAATTGCAGAATCAATTTATCAACTTATACCGAATTCTTCAATCAGAAGAATTATAAAGATGCAATGCCTTCGTGGAGATGGTGTTATGTAAATTGTCCCGAAGCTACCAAGAATATTTATATTCATGGAACAACAATTATTGAGTATTATATCAACGAGCAAACTGTTGCAGCATCTAGAGAAGCATATATCGACACTTTGATGATGGTTTATGACAATAGAATTAAGTATTTTAACCAAAATGCTCTTGTTCTTGGAAGAAAAGGGACATCAATGTTAAAATACAGACCAGACCAAGTAAAAGAGGCTTATGCAATTCTTACAGAATCTTTTGAGCTTGGTGGAAATGCCACAGAAAGTTTTGTTATCGGTTTCTATATGAATACAACTGTTGTTCTTTTCGGCAAAGGAGAGTTAACTAAAGAGAATGTTGTTGAGATTTATAGTAAATTAAGTGATGCTCTCAATTTCCAAATAAGCAATGAAACTAATGAGGACAAAAAAGCAAAACTTGTTGAGAGTGCAAAGTCTGTTGAAGAAATGTTTGTAAACAGTGGCGCTGCAGATTGTCCAGCGATTATAGCATTGTTTGGTCCTAAATTCGAAGCAAATCCTACCGATATAGATCTTGCAAAAAAGATTTTGTATCTTCTCGAAAGAGGCAAAAACGACTCATGTAAAACAAATGATCTATATATGAATGCAGCAGTTGCAGTATATAATGTCGAGAAAACATCAAACTCAGCACATTCAATTGCTCAAGGATATTTTAAAAAAGGTGATGGTGAAAATGCTGAGAAATATTACGAAGAAGCTATTAGCCT
>CAZOHR010000478.1:0-2516 GCA_964579045.1 uncultured Bacteroidales bacterium
GAAGGAATTTCCAAATGATGTACTCTTAATAAAACCAAATATCGAATTTTTGTTGAAATAAAGATTAACAGTTGGTAACAGCGTTCATTGTAAAAAAAGCGTACTGCCATAAATAAAATTTTTATCTTTGCTCAAATAGACAAAAAGATTGAGATGCCTGAACAGCAAAATATAGAATGGAAAGAGTCCTGGCGTGATGAATATCTCAAATGGATTTGCGGTTTTGCAAATGCCAATGGTGGCAAGATTTATATTGGCAAAAATGATGTTGGAGAAGTTGTTGGAATCAAAGATTCAAAGAAACTACTTGAAGACATTCCTAACAAAACAAAAGACATTCTTGGTGTTTTGGTTGATGTCGATTTGCATCAAACTGCAAAAGGCGAGTTTATTGAAATTTCAGTTGAAGCATATCCTTATCCGGTCAACTACAAAGGTCAATATCATTATAGAAGCGGAAGTACAAAACAGGAGTTAAAAGGCGCAGCCCTTGATAAATTTTTATTGCAACGAAAAGGCAAACGATGGGACGCAGTGCCTGTTCCCAATATTTCCATTAATGACTTAAAGAAAGAAACCTTTGATTTTTTTAGAAAAAAAGCTGTTAAGGCTCAGCGAATTGAAGAAGATGTTATAACTGACTCTAATGAACTTCTAGTTTACAACTTGCAATTAACTGAAAATGAATATCTAAAACGAGCAGCTATACTGTTGTTTTATCCCAATCCTGATAAATTTGTTACTGGTGCATACATCAAGATTGGGTACTTTGAAGCCGATGACAATTTAAAGTTTCAAGACGAAGTTCATGGAAATTTATTTGAGCAAATAGAGAAAACAATAGATTTGCTTTTTTCAAAATATATCAAATCATCAATAAGCTATGAAGGTTTAAATAGAGTTGAGAAATATGATTATCCCAAAGATGCTGTTAGAGAGGCCCTCTTAAATGCTGTTTCACATAAGGATTATTCTGGTGGTGTTCCTATTCAGATTAGTGTTTATAATGACAAAATTATTTTTTGGAATGAAGGTCAACTTCCTAATAACTGGACAATTGAAAAGCTTTTGACTAAACATCCGTCAATGCCGTATAATCCAGACATCGCTAATGCACTTTTCAGAAGTGGCTATATTGAATCTTGGGGAAGAGGAACCTTGAAAATGATTAACGAGTGTATTCAGTTCGGAATCCCAAAGCCAAAGTATTTCTACGATATGTCAGGCTTTTGGGTTGAGTTTAGAAAAGATGTTTTCGATATTGAATACTTAAAATCATTAGGTTTAAATGAGCGTCAGATACAAGCAATAAAGTTTGTAAAAGAAAGAGGGAAGATTACCAATAGTGAATATCAGATATTAAATGATTGTTCGCGTAATACGGCAAGTAACGACTTGTCGGTACTTGTAGATAAAAACATTTTATCTTCTAGTGGTCAGAAAGGCGTTGGATCATTTTATGCATTGAAAAAATAGTATTGCACAATCATTGCATAAATTGCACATTTTAATTGGATCAAAATTGGATCAAAAGGCTCAACTAAGAATGAATTATGAATTGCACCATAATTGCACCAATTGCACCATGCCAACGCACAGTCGCAAACACATCCTGCAAATCGCACAAAACTTGGTTAAATGCCAAAGTCTGCAGGAAGAGCTTACGCTTTTCCCGCTCGAGTAACCGCCTTTCAGGACAGTTTTAGGTTTACTCACAAATTGCTTTATTTTGACTTCGTCGAACTCGTAAACTCGGTTCAAAGGTGTTTCCCGAAAAATCGGGACAGGCAGTGAATGCTTCGCAGTTGCCCACGCTCAAAAAAAACAAAATAAATTTGTGCATCGTGGATAGATTGATTCAGATTGAAAAGTCTGAATGAACGTCAAATTAAAGCAGTCCTTTACACGAAAGAACATGCGAATATAACCAACAGTATTTATCAAAATATTTGTAAAATCTCAGAAAGAACAGCTTCTCGTGATTTAGAATTTTTAACAGAGCAAAGAATATTTGAAAAAACTGGTGAGAAAAAAGGGACTAAATATAAACTCAGATTTGACGGATAAATGGCGGATATTTTGTTCGTTTGGCTGATATATGGCGGATAAAAGACAAAAACAAAGAAATGATAACAACACCTATGTTTCATGCGGGGTTTGGCTGCGTAACTGGAAGTGAGTAGCAGTTTCAAAAATTATTTATAAATTTGAAAAGTTTTAGTAACGAAGCCCGAATGAAATATAGCTACAGGCGTTAGCAACTATCATAAATAACAGCGTCTCTTAAAATTATATTTGTAAATGATTCATATATGGTGTATATTTGCACCAAAAGACAATTATCATGACTAGACAAAGCATTTCATTTACCGAACCAAATGATGAATGGTTAAAAACTCAAGTGGAAAGTAAAGAATATTCAAGTAAAAGCGAACTTATAAATGATTTAGTACGCCAAGCAAGAAACCAACAGCGCCAAATAGATTGGTTAAGGTCTAAACTGGAAAGTGCTGAAA
>CAZOHR010000479.1:0-2513 GCA_964579045.1 uncultured Bacteroidales bacterium
AAACAAGCAGGTTTCGACAGATGGCAATTCCGCTACGACAATGCTTTGGTTGATGGTTTGAGGACTTCGACTGGACAAAAAGTATTTGGTGTTGGAATCAGAGCATGTCTCGAAGCTGTGAAAGACGATTTCAATGGAGCCAAATACGCAGGATTGGCTTGTGCTATCAAGAATTCTGGAGTTGGAAATGGGATGATTGACGAATCCAAAGTGAAAATTGAGATAATTTCGGAAAATCATATCCGTTTGCATCATGGCTGGACAGAAATGGGTCAAGGCGTGCACAATATGGCACTTCAGACTTTGTGTGAAGAGACATCTGTGTCTCCTGAAATTATCGAAGTAATTGTTGACACCGAAGCTCAGATAAAAACAGGAATGACAACTTCTTCGCGTGCCACTGCTCTTGTAGGACTTGCTGTAATTAATGCAGCAAAAGCATTGAAAGAAGATTTAAAAAACAAATCCCTAAAAGACTTGTGCGGAAAAACATACGAGGGGCAGTTTGTGTGTGATTGGACAACAAAACCTGGAGTTACTGACAGAGAACCGATAATTCATTATTCGTATGGTTATGCAGCACAGGTTTGCATATTAGACGATTCTGGAAATATTGTAAAGATGGTCGCTGCTCACGATGCTGGGAAAATTATGAATCCAATGCTTTTCGAAGGTCAGATTCATGGTGGCGTACACATGGGACTTGGTTATGCACTCAGCGAAGATCTGCCAATGAAAGACGGATACTTGGTAAGCGACAAAATGCGAGATTTACAAATTCTGCGCGCTCACGAAACTCCCGAGATTGTTGTTAAAGGCGTTGAAGTTGCAGATCAGGTTGGACCTTACGGAGCAAAAGGAATTGGAGAAATCGGCCTAGTTCCCACTGCTGCTGCCGTTGCAAATGCATTTTTCGCATACGATGGAATTAAGAGGACTAAGTTGCCGATGAAGAGGCACTTCGGCTCCGCTCAGTGACCTCTTAGTTCGGAGTGCGAAGTTGGGAGTTCGAAGTTCGGAGTTCGGAGTTAGAAATACTGCTGCATCAAAAATAACTGCTGACTACCTTAGCCTTCGCCTCAGCCTTAGCCTAAAAAATCTTAGTGTCATAGTGCCTTTGTGGCAAAAAAATATATAACTTCGTGCCTTCATGGCGAATATTATTAATTTATTAAAAATGAAAACAACAAAACAAAACATCGATGCTTTTTATGCATCAAAAAACATTGCAGTGGTTGGTGCTTCAGTAAAAACACGCAAGTTTGGGAATGATATAATTAAAGAATTTGTAAACAAAAGTTTTATTGTTTATCCAATTCATGCTTCTGCAGAAACAATTGAAAATCTGAAATGCTACAAAACTATTGCTGAGCTGCCATCAGAAGTTGAATCAATACTTATTTCTGTAAATAAATCTAAAACAAATGAGATTATTGCAGAAGCAAAGCAAAAAGGGATTAAGAATATCTGGGTACAGCAAATGTCTGATAATGCAGAAACTTCAAACTATGCAGCTGATTGCAACCTTATCACTCGCCAATGTGCTTTAATGCATCTTGAACCAGTTACTGGCATGCATAAATTTCATCGCAGTATTAAAAAGTTTTTCGGCAAATTACCTAAATAATAAAACATGATTTTACTAAAAAACGCTACATACATTGACTGGAAAAGTCTTGAATTTTCTAAAACCAATATTCTTGTTGACGAATCAGTTGACGGCAAAATACAGTTTATCCCTGATTCTGGTTTGGAAAAGCTAGAAAAAAGTTCGCAAGTCATTGATTGTTCAGGCAAATATGTGACAAAATCCTTTGCTGTAGGGCATCACCACGTGTATTCTGCATTGGCCAGAGGAATGGGAGCTCCTAAAAAGAATCCTGCAAATTTTCTTGAAATTCTCGAGTATGTTTGGTGGACCTTGGACAAATGCCTCGACAAAGAAATGATAGAATATAGCGCCTTAACCACTGCAATTGCATGTGCAAAAGCCGGTTCTACATTTGTTATTGATCATCATGCCTCGCCATTTGCTGTAAAGGACTCATTGGAAATTATCGCAAAAGCATTTGATAAAGTTGGCGTTTCGCATCTATTGTGTTACGAGATATCTGACCGTGATGGAAAAGATATTGCCGAAAAAGGGCTAGAAGAAACTGCTTCGTATTTACAGACTAATCAAGCATTGGTTGGGCTTCACGCATCATTTACAGTTGGAAAAGAAACTCTGCAAAAAGCAGTTACACTAATGAATCAGTATAAAACTGGTATTCATGTTCATGTTGCCGAAGACATTTCGGATCAAAATCATTGTCTTAAAACGTATGGAAGAAGAGTTGTTAATAGACTTTTCGAAAATGGCGTTTTAAACGCTCCAAAAACAATTCTCGGACATTGCCTTCACTTGAGCGAAGACGAACGTAGTTTGATTAGTAATTCTCCAGCATGGGTGGTTCAAAATATGGAAAGCAACTTGAATAATAAAGTCGGATATTTTTCGGCAAAGGATTTAG
>CAZOHR010000480.1:0-369 GCA_964579045.1 uncultured Bacteroidales bacterium
ACCATCTTTACAATATTTCCAGAATCATCCAAAATGCAAACCTGTGCTGCATAACCATACGAATAATGAATAACTGGTTCTCTGTCAGTAACTCCTGGTTTGGTTGTCCAATCACACACAAACTGCCCCTCGTATGTTTTGCCGCACAAGTCTTTCAGAGATTTGGTTTTCAAATCTTCTTTTAGTGCTTTAGCTGCATTAATTACAGCGAGTCCTACTAGAGCAGTGGCACGCGAAGAAGTTGTCATTCCTGTCTTTATCTGAGCTTCAGTATCAACAATCACTTCTATTATTTCAGGAGAAACAGAAGTCTCTTCGCACAAAGTTTGAAGTGCCATATTATGAACCCCATGCCCCATTTCTGTCCAT
>CAZOHR010000480.1:379-2512 GCA_964579045.1 uncultured Bacteroidales bacterium
AATGTCTCCGGTAATATGGTCATGGAAAGAAGACCCTTGGTTTAAAGATATTGAAAACATGACACCATACAAGAGGATTTTAAGAGTCAAGCAATTTATTATGGACAATTTCGATTTTAACCTTTGACTCATCTACCATTCCGTTTCCAACACCTGAATTTTTAATTGCACAAGCCAGACCAGCATATTTTGCATTATTGAAGTCTTTTTTCACGGCTTCGAGGCAAGCTCTGATTCCAACACCAAATACTTTTTGTCCAGTCGAAGTCCTCAAACCGTCAACCAAAGCATTGTCGTAGCGGAATTGCCATCTGTCGAAACCTGCTTGTTTGCAAATGTCATCAATACAGCTCTCGAGAGCAAAAGCTACTTGATTTGCGCCAAAACCACGCATTGCTCCACTTGGAATATTGTTGGTGTAAACGGTTTTAGCTTCAATATCAACTTCGGGAATAAAATATCCTCCAGCAGCATGACCAGCAACACGTTCCAAAACTTTTGTTCCAACAGAGGCATAAGCACCAGTATCACCAACTGCACGCAATTTTAAAGCTGTAAGTTTTCCGTTTTCGTCTGCACCGATTTCCATTTCCATAAAAACTGGATGACGTTTAGGATGCAGTTTTATTGATTCTTCACGAGTGAGTGTGATTTTAACCGGCTTATTCATCAGAAATGCAAAAAGTGCTGTGTAACCCTGAACACTCATATCTTCTTTTCCACCAAATCCTCCACCATTCGGCACAAGAGTAACGCGCACTTGTTCTTCCTTCAGCCCAAGAATCATTGCAACTTGTCTGCGATCTTCGTAAACTCCCTGACTTTGGCTAAATAGTTCAATTCCACCTTTACCATCAGGACGAGCAACGGCTGCTTCCTTTTCGAGAAAAGCATGCTCAATTCTTTGAGTTTCGTATGAATCTTTTGAAGTATATTTTGAATTTAGCAATGCCTGATTCGCATCGCCAATTGTGAATTGTGTGGAATTAAAGTGATTTGGCTTTTCGGGATGAACACGTTCTCCATCAATCGCTTTAAACACATTCGTTACTGGTTCATAAACTTCGTAATCAATTTTTATGAGAGCTACAGCTTTTCGGGCAGTTTCGTCAGAATCAGCAACGACTCCAGCAATTACATCACCAATATAATGAGTGGTTACGCCTTCTTCAATCATCACATGCTGATCTTTATAAATCAGTCCAATAATTTTATCGGCAGGAATATCTTTTGCAGTAAAAATTCTGTAAACACCTTGGACTTTTCCTGCTTCACTGGTATTGATTCCGAGCACCTTTGCTTTTGGATAATCGCTGAATTTAAGTGCTGCAAACAACATTCCGTCGAGAAAAATATCATCAACAAAAGCTCTGTTTCCTAAAGCAGTGTTGTAAGAATCGTATTTTGGATGTGCCACCCCGATTTTTCCCGAAGTTTTGGTGATTTCAAGAGTCTTATTTTCTCGAACAGCTTCGCAAGCACACTGCATCGCCTCCTCAATTTTTTTATACCCAGTACATCTGCACAAATGTGGTTTTATCGCTTTCTGTATTTCTTCAATTGACGGATTTGGATTGTCCTGCAACAAAACTTTTGTACGCACAACAAAACCGGGAGAGCAAAAACCACATTGAACAGCGCCATGATTTACAAATGCTTTTGCAATTGTATCTTTTACATATTCTGGGAATCCTTCGGTAGTATAAACTTCCGTTCCTTCAAGAGTTTTCATCTTAATAACACAAGCAAGTTTGGCTTTACCGTCAATTTCAACAGTACATGCTCCACACACTGCCTGACCAGAACATCCGTCTTTTGCAGAAGTGATGTGTTTGTCAAGACGCAGAAAATTCAGGAGAGTCTTTTCAGGATCTCCGGAGTAGATACAAGGCTTATTGTTTAATTTAAAGTTTATCATATAACTTTGGTTAAATTCCAAATCACAAAATTCCTAGCGCTGCCGCACGATTGCATCGTATGGTTTATATTATATACCACACGATGCAATCGTGCGGCAGCGCATGTGATTTAAAAATGTTTCATTTTTTTCAACTCTTCGATATTCGGCTTTATTGCATCTGGAATATTAAGCAATTTATTCACCGATTTTAAATCTTTTAATCCGCTGCCGGT
>CAZOHR010000481.1:0-2504 GCA_964579045.1 uncultured Bacteroidales bacterium
TTTTTTAATTTATAATTATTCTAAATTGTATATTTAAATAACAATGCGCTGATAAAATTGTTCATTATCAAGAGCTTACACATAATCTAAATTAAAATAAAATGATAATCACAAACCTTAAAGAAACTGTAATTGTAGAAACACCTCACAAAGTAGATGTTAGAAAACTTTATGACAAAGAAACCGCTCAGGCAATGCATATTACCTTGCAGCCTGGCGAAGCTTTAAAGCCACATTTAACACCAGTAGATGTGTTTTTCTATGTTCTTGAAGGAACCCCTGAAATCAGAGTTGGGGATGAAATACTAAAAATTGAAGTTGATTCATTGGTCGAAAGCCCAAAAGATATCGTGCATTGTCTTTACAATAATTCTGACTATATTGCAAGAATTTTAGTAGTTAAAGCACCAAAACCACAGGCTGCGGCAAAACTTTTATAAAACTAAAGATATGGAACCAAATTTATTCCCTAAAGCAATGGCTCTTAAGCCAGAAAACCAAATTGAATATCAGGGCGGATCAATCGTAAGTAAAACTATTGTAAAAAAAGAAAAAGGAAATATTACACTTTTCGCTTTTGACAAAGATCAGGCTCTAAGTGAGCACACTGCACCTTTTGATGCACTAATAAGTGTTTTGGATGGAAAAGCAGAAGTTGTAATTGGAGGGAATTCAAATATTGTGGAGGCGGGTCAAATGATTTTGATGCCAGCAAACATCCCTCATGCAGTAAATGCTGTTGAGAAGTTTAAGATGATGTTGGTTATGGTGAAGGAGTAGAAACCTAAACCACATCAAACATTTTAAACTGCTCCTACTATAGCGTTAAACAATTCGGAAGGATTATCAATCAGAAAATCTGGATTTTGTTTTTCGAGTATTTCATGTGAATTAAATCCCCAGCTAACGGCAATTATTGGAACTTTAATTCTTTTAAGTGCTTCAATATCGCGAGTTTCGTCGCCAACATAAATTACAGAATCTCTTTTAATTTTATGTTTTGCCAACAATCTTAGAATAACTTTATCCTTTCCGAAAATGTTTTTACCAGAGTGAACAAATTCGAAAAGCTTACCAATATTGTTTTCATCAAGAAACAATTTGATGTTATCGACAGAGTTAGAACTCATTACTCCCAACTTATAACCAGCCTCTTCGATATCTTTCAATGCTTTAACAATGCCGACAAAAGGTTTGATGTTTTTAATTTCATGCCTAAGTTCGGCTTTGATTTTTAATGCAAGTATGGGCAACAAAATCAACGGAATATTACATTCTTTAAGAAAGTCGTTACTTTTCATTGAGCGGAATCTTTCCTTTTCCTCAAAGCTAACAGGTTTACAGTTAAAATCGCCAGCGACTTTATTGTAAAGCACCGCAATTGTTTCGAGAGTATCTGCTAGAGTGCCGTCGAAATCGAAGATTATAGTTTTTTTATCCCTACTCATAACATACAGTTCGTACTACTTAATCCTTTTTCCTCGCAACCACGATCATCTCTTCGCCATAATTTAAACAGGTGAGGCTTTTATAAATGATATCGTGCGCCAATAAACCCAACCAAATCACAAATTTTGGCAATTTGGTAACTTTATTAAAAAAATTCTGGCGCTCAGAATTTGTAATTGCTGGTTTTTTATCTGTCTTTTCTTTTTTCCTTCTCAACCAAGGTAAAAGTGTGAACATAAGAAATAATTTCAGTTCATAAGATGATTTATACTTTATCACTTCAAACCCATTCGCTTCCAGAAGCGTTTTAATGCTTTTTTTTGAAAAATAATTGATGTGTTCTATTGACATCATACTCCAGTTCTGTTTTTGCCGTTTTGCCACCTTAGAATCAATTTGTGGCACTTGCAAAACGAAATAACCTCCGGGTTTTAAGATTTTATTTACTTCCAGAACTGCCTTGTCAGGTTCGTTTATATGCTCCAGAACGTCCCACATTGTTGCAACATCCCAATTGTTTTCTGGTAGATTAAGATTAAAGAAATTATCGTGAACTACATTCAACTTTAAATCCTCCGTTGCGTAATGATGCATGAGTTCAGACATTTCGACTCCGCTAGCATCAAATCCCATTAGTTTTGCAGTGTAGAGGAAATGCCCCCATCCTACTCCAATATCATATAGATTTCCGGATTTAACATATTTCTTAATGAGTTTTAATCTTAATTTATGTCTTCTGATTTTGATGTAATTATTTCCACGTCGAACAGATTCAAGAACCTCCTCATCGCGGTAGTTTTCGTAAGGTATTTGTTCGCGATAAAACTGAGGAATAAAAACGAAACCACAATTATTACATTCGGCTACTTTAAAGTCTGGTCTCTCAAATTTAAGACTGAACTTTTGGGTATCCCGATTTCCACAAACTTCACAATTTATATTTTGATTGTATTCCATTCGTTTTTTGTGGCAAATTTAATAAAATAGTCTAAATGTAAGAAAGAAAAAGAGACCGTGTGTGGCACAGTCTCCTTTTTGCTTACTAAGACATATAA
>CAZOHR010000482.1:0-2489 GCA_964579045.1 uncultured Bacteroidales bacterium
CTGCAAGACATTGAACCGTAGAACTTCCATTTGCTGGCATAACAGGTAAGGTAGTAATGTCAATTGTGTATGTGTATGTCCAGTTGCTAACATTTGCAGCACAATCGGTATATGAATATGTGTAAACTCTTGTGCCTTCACATGTTAATGGGTTTGGTGTATCTATCATGCTGACGAATGCAGCAGGAATATTATTTCCACAAGCATCTGTCACAACAGGTGTTACTGGTGCAATAGCTAATACAAGACATTCTACTGTTGAACTTTGATTTGCAGGAACAACAGGAACAAATGAATTGTTTATTGTGTAGGTGTAAATCCAATTACTGACATTACCACCACAATCAGTGTAAGAATATGTATAAACTCTAGTGCCATTACAAGTAATTGGATTTGGATTATCAACCGTGCTTACCAATACTGCTGGGATGTTAGTTCCGCAGAAGTCTGTTACGATAGGTGTAACAGGTGGAACCGCGTCAACCAAACAAACTACAGTTGAACTGCCATTAGCTGGTAATGATGGAGATGTTGAAATATCAATAGTATAGGTGTAAGTCCAAATACTGACATTTGAAGCGCAATCTGTATAACTATAAGTGTAAATTCTTGATCCTTCGCATGTTAATGGGTTTGGTGCATCAACTGTGCTAACTAATACTGCTGGTATGTTTCTACCACAGGCATCAGTTACAACAGGTGCTACAGGTGCAATTGCATTTGCAATACATTGAACTGTAGAACTTCCATTGGCTGGAATAACTGGAGCGGCACTAAGGTCAATAGTGTAGGTATATAGCCAATTTGTTGAATTTCCAGCACAGTCAGTGTATCGATATGTATATACCCTAGTTCCTTCACAAGTTAAAGGATTAGGAGTATCAACCATGCTTACCAACATAGACACAATATTATTTCCACATGCATCGGTTACTACAGGTCTAACTGGAACAATTGCAGCGGCAATACATTGAACTGTAGAACTGCCATTTGCTGGCACTACAGGTGGCGATGAAACATCAATAGTGTAGGTGTAAGTCCAATTTCTGATATTTCCTGAACAATCAGTATATCTATAGGTATAGACTCTTGTTCCTTCACATGTTAATGGATTTGGATTATCGACTGTGCTAAACAATACTGCTGGGATATTATTTCCACAAACATCAGTTACTACTGGCGTTACAGGAGCAATAGCGGCTGCAAGACACTGCACCGTAGAACTTCCATTTGCTGGCATAACAGGTAAGGTAGTTATGTCTATAGTGTAAGTGTAAGTCCAATTGCTAACATTTGCTGCACAGTCGGTATACGAATATGTGTAAACTCTTGTTCCTTCGCAGGTTAGCGGATTTGGGGTGTCAATCATGCTTACAAAGACTGCAGGAATATTGTTTCCACAAGCGTCTGTTACAACAGGAGTAACAGGTGCAATAGCTAAAACAAGACATTCAACTGTTGAACTCTGATTTGCTGGAACAACTGGGACAAAGGAATTGCTTATTGTATAAGTATAAAGCCAATTGCTTACATTACCCCCACAATCTGTGTATGAATATGTATAAACTCTTGTGCCATTACAAGTAATTGGATTTGGATTATCTACCATGCTTACTAATACTGCTGGGATGTTATTTCCGCAGAAGTCTGTAACCACAGGTGTAACAGGAGGAACCGCGTCAACCAAACAAACTACTGTAGAACTTCCATTGGCCGGAATTGTTGGTACAGTAGAAATGTCAATTGTGTAAGTGTATGTCCAGTTTGATGAATTAGCTGCGCAATCAGTATAACGATAAGTATAAACACGAGTTCCTTCACAAGTTAAAGGATTTGGAGTGTCAATTGTGCTAATCCAAACGGAAGGGATATTATTACCGCAAACGTCGCTTATTACTGGAGTTACAGGAGGTGTTGCGTTTACTAAACACTGAACAGTAGAGCTTCCATTTGCTGGCAATACTGGTGCCGAAGATAGGTCTATCGTATAAGTATAAGTCCAATTTGCGGTAGTTGTTCCGTCGCAAGCTGAATATCTGTAGGTCCAAACAACAGTTCCTTCGCAAGTTACAGGATTTGGAACTGAAACAGAACCAACCAAAACAGGAACTACTGTACGTCCACAAGCATCTAAAATATTTGCTGGAGCTCCAGGATTTACAGCTGCAATCGGACAAGAAACGGTAGAAGCACCATTTGCTGGAGGTGTCAATCCGCCCGAATAATCAACAGAATAAGTGTACGTCCAATCTGCGATTGTGCCATCGCAAGCTGTATAACGATAAGTCCAAACTACTGTTCCTTCGCATGTTACAGGATTTGGAACTGAAACTGAGCCAACTAATACTGGAACAACTGGACGTCCACAAGCATCTAATACATTTGCAGGAGCGCCTGGGTTTACTGCAGCCGCAGGACATGAAACTGTTGAAGATCCATTTGCAGGAGGTGTAAGTCCACCAGAATAATCAACAGTATAAGTGTAAGTC
>CAZOHR010000483.1:0-2486 GCA_964579045.1 uncultured Bacteroidales bacterium
GGCCATAATGTCTGAAACAAATTACTTATAAATAAAGATTTTACCAATAATAAAAGCGAACGAAGAATTTCGTTCGCTTTTATTATTTTCTCAAAATGTTTGTTATTCACCGCATAATTTGCGGCGTAAAACTGATTTTTCACCGCAAAATCAAATTTTTCAATTCTAGTAACAAAAAACTACAACCCTATTACACTGCTGCATCATAATCAATTCCTTGCTTTTTGAGCAGTTTGTTGACGTAAAATGCAAAAAATGTAAGATATGCGAAAGCTGCAACTGGCAGCCAATAAGAGTTATGAATTCCAAATCCTACTACATCCGAACCAGATTGTAGAAAATCTGCAATTTTTCCCTGCATTAGAGGTAAAACAGCTCCACCAAGTATCATCATTACCAAAAATGCTGAACCTTGGGTAGTATATTTACCTAGACCAGCAAGGGAAAGATTGAAAATCGCAGGCCACATTATCGAACAGAAAAGTCCGCCACTCATAAATGCATAAACAGCAACTTGTCCAGTTGTAAAAATACCGACAAGCATCATCAGCATACCCATAATTCCGAAAACTAGAAGACTTTTTGCAGGTTTGTTTTTAGTGTAGAAGAAAGCTGCTATCTGAACCAAAACGAGCAAAACGTAAAAAATTAGAGGTTTAATGTCGTACTGCGAAACAGCATTTACAGTTAGAACAACTCCGAAAGCAATTAGCGGAACCACAAACATAAGTACTTTTCTAATTCCTGGTTTTAAATTAAATGCAGTCAGAGAACCTGTCCAGCGACCAATCATCAAACTGCCCCAATACATCGAAATAAACGGAGCAACTTCACTGGCTTTGTAACCACCAAATGCAGGTTTGTGAAGAAGTTCCCCGAAATTACACACAATTGCAACTTCTACTCCAACATAAACAAAAATAGCAAGCATTCCCAAAACTAATTGTGGATATTGCATAGCTCCCCAGCCTTTAGGATTTTTTGATGCCATTGACTTAAAAACGAGCAGTGAAATTACCACAGTAGCCAGAGCGCCAGAAAGCCAGCCCAAACGGTATGTTTCAAGTGCAGTTAGTGCTTCTTTGGTTAAATTTGCTACATCCTTGTGGTAACTATAATAAACTGGTGCTAACATAGCTATCAGCAAAATTGTTAAAATTAACAAAGCGTAAAATGCTTTTTGCGATTTCTCGGTTTTTTCTGTAGCGATTCCTGTCGGTACCTTTTTTGAAAAGTAAAACAGGGCTGCTGCAGAAAGAAATAATAAGCCTACAGCAGAATATAAAATCATCACTTTGTCAAGTCCAAGTGATACAATTTTTTCATCAGTTATTGCTGCAGTAGAGCCGAACAATGCAATTGCTACAACAATAGGACCTATTGCAGTTCCAAAAGAATTTATTCCTCCGCAAAAATTTATACGCCCAGCACCAGTTGCCGGATTTCCCAGCGAAATGGCAAACGGATTTGCAGCTGTTTGTTGTAACGAAAACCCTAGGCCAACAATAAACAAGCCTAGCAGCATGCCCGCAAAAGAACTTATGCTAACTGCGTAAATCATTGCTCCAGCACCTATGGCTGAGACCAATAGCCCAAAAACAATAGATTTTTTATAGCCCATTTTTGATACAGGATCATTGCCGCTGAATGCACCAAATGCAAACAGACCTAATGCTCCAAGGTAGTAGGCGAGATAAAAAGCAAAGTCAATCAACTGACTCTGAAACTGATCAAGCTGAAAAAAATGCTTGCAAAACGGAATAAAAACAGAATTTCCTGCAGCAAGAAAACCCCAAAAGAAAAACACCGTAACTAAAATCGTAAGTGCCGGATAATTTGTTGGTTGACTTGTGCTCGCTGCTTTTGATGAAGATACCACTGTAACTGCTCCTGCCATAATTGTAGTGTTAAATGATAAAATAGTTTTCTTTGGCAAATGTAAGAAAGAAATCACAAATCACAAGTTTCAAATGACAAGTTCCAAATTACAAATTACAAAAAACAAAAAACAAAAAAAACAAATCCTAAATCCCAAGATAGTCACTTTGGAAATTGTTTTTTGTATTTTGTTTCTTATGTTACAAATCTCAAACCCATGTTAATCCCTTTGGAATTTGATATTTGTTTTTTGGAACTTCGCTGTATCCCGCGCGAGTTTCTCGCGTGGGTTGGGTGTTATGCCCACGCGAGAAACTCGCGCGGGATACAGTGGGATACAGCGTATTTTGAAATTTATATAGATAATCAGTTTTTTATCAATTTATAAGACCCTTGAATCTTGCCATCATCTAAAATAACAAAATAAACTCCCTTATCTAAATTTCTGATATCAATAGAAACCTCATCATTAAGTGCGCAATTAAGAGTCTCTTTTGTTAAAACTGTTTTTCCAGCAATATCAATAATTCGGATTTTACAATACTTTAAATCATCAGAACCTTTACTTATAAAAATTTTATCTTCAGCCGGATTCGGATAAAATAATA
>CAZOHR010000484.1:0-2484 GCA_964579045.1 uncultured Bacteroidales bacterium
CTACAGAAGCAAACTGGTTAAAAACAACTTTAGCCTCTTTTTTAGAGACTGATTGGCAAAATGTTGTCATGCTAATAAATAGCGCCAATACTGTAAACATTGATTTCATATAAATAAAAATTAGTAAATAATAAACGATTATTCAATAACAAAAACCTTTAATTCCTTCACAAAATTACTAAGTTCATCACAGTCTTTTATAATGGCTGTTTTTGTTGATTTTGCAAAGCTAATGGTAAGGGCTCCGCTGCCCATAATTCTACTGTCAATATGCAAATTAGTTTTCTCCACTAATGCATAAGCTTTTATAACAATCCTCTGAAATGTTATCAAGTCGATACTTTTATCAACAGGCTTTCCACCAGAATAAACTCCAGATGAGCTTTCCTCAGGGGTAACTGGATCGTAAATAAAACGGTTTGGTGAAAAATTATAGTTATTTCCGTTTCCGTCAGCAAAACTAATCGATTCTGGCATTCCAATCTTTACGATATTTGTTATTACGAAATATTTGCCAACTCTACTTTGAACATTTGGGTCGTTTGTATCCCAAAGTCCTTCATGTATTTCCACTTGGGCTTTCACCAAAACGTTTTTAAATTGAATAACATTGTCAGCAATACCTGTGCTTTCGGAAAGCTTTATAAATTCTTGACCATTTTCGTAGAGAAAGTAATATTCTACGATTTCTGGATGTTCTCTGCCTCCTTTGTCAACGAAGACATCAGCAACTATTATTCCTGTTAGTAATTCTTCTTCAAAATCAACAGGTAAACCTGACGCAAGAGTGACATTACCTGTATTTTTACATGAGTATAATGAGAAAAAAAGTACAATTCCTACAATTATAGAAGTGCTGTAAATAAGTTGTTTTTTCATAGTTAATTATTTCTCGCTAAAATACGAGAATTTTTGTAATTTTGAGGAATGACAGCAAAAACTTTTACAGCAGTAATTTATAAGGCCGGGATAAATCCATGTGTTAATGTGCCTGCAAGCATTTTACTGCAATTGTCGGATAGAAAAGGCAATATTCCAGTTAAAGGAATGATAGGTAATTTTGAGTATAAACAAACCCTAATTCCTGTGAGAAAGGGTGAACATCGTTTTTTTGTTAATTCCATTATGCTCAAAAGCAATGGATATAGAATTGGCGATACGGCTGAATTTACTATTGAGTTAGACGAACCAAAAGATTATATAATTCCAGTTAAATTGCGAACAGAACTGGAGGAAGAATTCCTTATGCCTGAGTTTCAATCTCTTTCAAAATCAAGAAAAATGGATATTTGCAATTATATCAATGGTTTGAAGACTGCAAAAGCAATTAATAGCAATGTTGAAAAGGTTATTAATCAGTTGAAAGAGATATAATCAGCTCGAGATAAAAATTTACATTTAAACTTTAATGTAATCAACTATTATTCGTTCTTTTCTTGTTCAAGTATCCAAGTTGCCTCATTTATTATTTGCTCTTCTAGAGGAACGTTTAAATCAGCTGCTTTTTGAGTGATATTACTTAACCAATCAGGATTGTTTTTGATAGCCTGAATCCAGTATTTGAGTTCGTCATCTTCTTTCTTTTTTTCATATTTGCCATCAAGAAAAAACATCATTTCGCCTATAAAACCATTATAGTCGTAATTATATAATATGGTTGCTGATGAGAAAATTATTATATAGTCGAGATCTTTATATAATGAGTCAAGATCAACCTGATCTGATGTCATATTGCTGGTGAAACTCTCAGGGTAAACTAAATCGTTGTAAAACCAATACGCATTATTTGAAAAGCAGTTGGTAATTGACTGATTCCAAATCGGCCAATAAAACGAATCTCCAACTGCTAGAACCTTTGGCTTCGTTTTTCCAATATCATCAATTCTGAGTTTATGATAATAAAGTTTCTCATTATTTAATTTGTGTGAAAGATTTAAAACATTTTCAAGATCATGCTCATATGGCCGCATTGAATCTAATTTGACACTTTCTACAATAATGTCAGGCATATCAATATTTTTTATTTTCTCCATATATTTGACAAGAGAATCTCCAACCCAAACTGCCGAGAAGTAGGTGTAATGTGTTCCATTTTTGGGAAACAAGTCAACACTTACTGTGTCCTTAATGTCCATGAACCACTTGTTAAAATCAACATAGGAGATATTGTATTCGTTCAATTTCTTTAAATAGTAGTCGTAGTCGTTCTCCCTTTTTTTGTAACTATCATACTGAACTGGAAACTTATCACTAAAATAAAATGCATTAGATGGTACAATCACAAAAACAAGTTCTATATTTCTTGCTTTTAGCTTGTCTCGCATAATATCTGTTTGCACAAATAAACTGTCTATCTGTTTATGATCTTGACGGTCAATACCAAGATACCTTTTTATATTATAATCAAAAAATAAGTAGTTGTCTTTACCAACAACAACACCTTTTGAATTAGAAGTTTTGAAAATGAAGAAATCTATAGAATTT
>CAZOHR010000485.1:0-2481 GCA_964579045.1 uncultured Bacteroidales bacterium
CAATAATTACCATTAGTCCCATTACAGCTCAACAAAGCCTATTCTTCATGTTTGGCTATGGAGTTGAACAATACAAAAATACCGATGCTATAAACATTGTAGTTAAAGATTTTAACGATTACAATATTTCTCAAGGCTTGATAATTGAAGAAGAACTTGAATCACCAGGCCTTTTCAGAGGTTCAATTATAGGTATGAAAGGCAGGGTCGAAAGAATGAACTTTTCGTTTAGCATTAATACCGCTCAATTTAAAAGCACAGCTAAAGCTAACGACAGCCTATACCTTTATGATTATTTTAAGAAAATAAAAATTGGGAATGTTGGTATTAATATGAATTACTCTTTTAACCTTATTAATGCAGAGAAATTCAGAACAGGCCCTGGCATCTCTATTAATATCGAAAAATTTAGAATGTATTGTAGAGACAACATTGCTTACGGAACTACTGCCTACGAAAAACCTGTTGACAAATTTATGATATCAGGATCAGTCTTGTGGCCTATTTCTATCGGTGGTGAGAAGTTTAATTTTGACATAAATCCTTATTTCACTTTACCATTTTGGAAGGTTGATGCAAGCCTTTTTAACTCAGAAGAGCTAAACTTTGGCCATAGCACTTCGTACTCAACAGAGCAAATGACAATTAATCCAGTAAGATATGGAGTTTCGATGACTTTTAACGTTAACCTCGAAGATTGATTTGAATACTATTTGCAAACTAAATTTACAGTAAACAAGTTATGAAATACCTTGCTCTTCTTCGTGGAATAAATGTTGGCGGAAACAACATTATCAAAATGACAGATTTGCAAAAAGCTTTTAATGAAATAGGCTTGGATTCTGTTCAAACATATATACAAAGTGGCAATGTCATTTTTGAATCTGCAGAAACTGACAAATCTCTACTAACAAATGCTATAGAAGGCAAACTTACAACTACGTTCAATTACACATCTATAATTATACTAATTGACAACTTTCAATTTAAAAAGATAATAGAAGAGGCACCCAAAGAATTTGGTTCTGATCAAGAAAACTACAAGTATGATTTTGTCTTTGTTAAAGAACCATTTGCTAGTTCAGATGTTTTTTCTCAAATAAAAACTCGCGATGAAGTGGACAGAGCATCATGTGGAACTCATGCCCTTTATTTCACGAGGCTTACTGCTCTTTCGTCAAGAAGTTATTTGACCAAACTTATCTCGTTGCCTATTTATAAGCAATTGTCAATCAGAAATTATAACACAACAACAAAATTATTCGAATTAATAAAACAGATGAAATAGTGAAGTCTTTATTCAATAAAATCTTACAATTTAACAAAAGAATATCATGAAATTTTTCAAACTATTAATCATCATACTCGTTTTTACATTTCAATTGTCGGCCCAGGTTGATGATGGTCGAAACAGTGTTGAGTACCCTCTAAATGCATTTGCTTATCAACCAGAATCAGATCAAAATCTAGTTGTGATGACAAATAATCATATGGATGTTTTTGTGAGTATTCCACTCGCAGACCCTATTTTCATTATTATTTCTGGCAAAAAAGGCAACTGGTTTAAGATTGAGGCTATACATACCCTATTTAAAGAATATTTGGTGCCCGAGAATGGGTTATGGATACAAACTGGAAATCTTAAAACTGCTTTTAGGCAAGCGGGAAAGGATTCGATACATATTTATAAAAGAGCTAATGAAAATTCGCCTTTGTTAGATGAATTTACAGGATACCGTGATGCTGAAATAATTACAGTTAAATCAAATTATGTTAAAGTTAGATATCAAAATCCTGATAACAAACTGATTTGTGGATGGGTGTTAAGAAGTCAACTATGCGCAAATCCCTTAACCACATGTCCATAATCAAAAAAAACTGAGTCTATCCACACCAATTAAATTTTATTGTACCTTTACATTTATAAAATTACACCATGAAAAATATTTTTCTTACCACAATCATCGTATTCGGTTCGGTTTTGTTAATCGCTCAAAGCGAAGTTACTATTGGTATGAGTAGAGCTCGTTTTGAGCAATTACATCCTAAATTAGAGGCTTTAGTTTACGAGGACACTCAAACATATAGCATTCCAGACACCTTATTTGGACTTGCCGATGAATGGGGATACAGGTTTGAAAAAGACAGTTTAAGTTGGATATATTTTAACAAATACATTGACGACATTACTAAAGAGAATTTCGAGCTATGTTTGTCATCGACCGATAAAATTATTGCTGAATATACCTTAGTCTTTGGACAACCCGACACGCTTATTGTTGGAGACAGAAACTTTGTTGACCCATACGAGAAATGGCACTGGGGCTACGATGTAGTTGAAGCTAGATGGAATGATGCAAACGGAATGAAAGTCAAAGTTGAGTTCGATTTCTTTGGGGGAAAGGGTATGTTTAACTTTATTGTTGCAGTAAATTACTTCGATAAAAATTATCCATTCTTTGATTAAAATCGGTAAGCGGT
>CAZOHR010000486.1:0-450 GCA_964579045.1 uncultured Bacteroidales bacterium
CTGCTGGACCTGCTGGACCGATTGGACCAACTGCACCTGCTGCGCCTGCTGGACCTGCTGGACCGATTGGACCAACTGCGCCAACTGCACCTGCTACGCCTGCGGGACCTGCGGGACCTACTGCACCAACTGCGCCTGCTGGGCCTGCGGGACCTGCTGGACCTACTGCACCTACTGCGCCTGCGGGACCTGCCGGACCTGCTACGCCTGCGGGACCTGCTGCACCAACTGCGCCTGCGGGACCTGCTGGACCTACTGCACCTTGAAGGCCTGGATGACCTTGCGGTCCTTGCATATAATTACATACTGAATACCACTGCGAAGTAGTATTTCTATAAAAAACAATACAAGCCGAATCAGTGTCATATACCATTAATCCATTAGATGGATTTACAATGGCAATACGCTGAACAGATGTCATTCTTGGAATCAGAATTCCCTTTGTACTAG
>CAZOHR010000486.1:460-2466 GCA_964579045.1 uncultured Bacteroidales bacterium
CAAGCACACTTGTTGCATGAGGAGTATGAGGAACATCTGAAACACTGACATTTTCCTGCGAAAAACCAGCTAGTGTTACTAACAAGACAAAACTGACGCAAATAATCTTTTTAATTGCTGACATATAAATAGTTTTTAATTACTCTTATTCTCTATTATTTTTTAAACGGAAAATTTTCTTAAAGGTTGTCTATTTTTCCTGAAAACTATTTTTACAAAAAAAGGTTCCGAAAATTTTCGGAACCTTAATAGACAATTTATTAACTATTTACTAATAAACAACAGTTACAGTACCTGTGTATGGTTTTGATCCATTATGCAATTCAATAACATAAAGATAAGTTCCTGCTGGGACTAATCTGTCGTTGAACTTTCCGTCCCATTCATCACCTGGTACGCCACTGAATAACTTTTGCCCCCATCTATTATATACATAAACGTATGCACTTGGGAAAACGTCAAGATTTTCAATTATCCATGTATCATTAGGACCATCACTGTTAGGAGTAAATGCATTAGGAATTACTAGGCAATCCACATCTTCGTCAACTAGTGAAATTGTATTGAATGCTATTTGACAGTTATTAGCATCAGTAACAACAATATTATACTCACCCTGATTTAATCCACTGATTATAGGAATATCAATAATATACTCATCCCAACCGAATAAATAAGGCTGAGTTCCTCCTACTACAGTGATTTCAACATACCCGTCGTTGTTACCAATACATGAAGGATTATATGGAATATAAGATGCGTCCAAAGCAGAAGGCTCTAAAATCATAATGTTTGCCGAATCGCGACACAAATTAGCATCCTCAAGCAACAATGAGTATATTCCAGCTGGAAGGCCAAAGTGATCTGAACCATTGAGTGAATCAACACCAGCAATAAAGCTAAACTGATATGGAGATGTACCACCAGTTGCAGACATCATTACTGCACCATCAATCTCACCATAACATGAAATGTCATTTACCAAATTTCCTAAGATTAGTTCAATTGGCTCTGTAATTTCGTATGCTCCTGAAACAGTGCAACCACCTTGATCAGTTACAGTTAATGTGTAGTCTCCAGCCTGCAAACCGAGCAAATCTGGCATTGTTCCAGGGACATTCCAATTATAAATATATGGAATCGATCCTCCGGTTACATTAACATTAATAGTTCCATCGTTTCCTCCATAACAACTAACATTAGTTGAAACATAACCCATTTGCATAGTAACAGGACTGAAAAGGACCGCACTGGCAAATCCAGAACAACCCCAGTTATCTGAAATTATTACAGAATAAGAGCCTGCCGGTAAATCAGTTATCATTGAAGTTGCTGCATCAGTATTCCAATCAAAAGTTAAAGGAATTACCCCATTTGTACTATTTGCCTGTAAAATACCATCTTCAACACCAGGACAACTAATAGCATGTATCTCAGTAATAGATGCATTTATGCTACCACTAGAATTAATCATTATTGTTTGAGTTGCTGTACAGTCATGATCATCTGTAACAGTCACCTGATATTCTCCAGGAGCTACATTTGATATATTATTAAGAGTCTGGAAATTTGACCAAAGGAAATCATACGGTCCAGAGCTTCCAACAATAGAAGCAAAAGCAGAACCCCCTACTCCACCGCACTGAGCAGGAGACGTTGTCACATAAACCTGCAATACATTTGGCTGAGTTATTACAACATTTGCATATCCTTCACAACCATTCATATCGGAGATAGTAATGAGGTAATTACCTGCTATAAGATTGGATATTGAAGGTCCAAATTGACCATTACTCCATTCATAGAAGTAAGGATATGTTCCACCAGAAGCCACATTAACTATTGCCATACCATCATTATCGTTAAAACATGACACATTCGTTCCTGTCAACGTAACAGCGAGAGGATTCGGTTGAGTTGCTGAGACATTATCGATAAATGTACAATCGTTATTATCAGTAACGGTATATCCAAAAATTGTGTTCACCGGAACATTTGTATTGGTG
>CAZOHR010000487.1:0-2452 GCA_964579045.1 uncultured Bacteroidales bacterium
AATTCAGAAGACAGCAAAAAGGGAGAATGAAAGGCAATTCTCAACGCGGAAGTGTTATCGCTTTCGGTTCGTTTGGAATTAAAGCTATGGAATCTGCCTGGATTACAGGACGACAGATTGAAGCTGCCCGTATCGCTGTTACAAGAAAAATGCAACGTCAAGGACAAATATGGATAAGAATCTTTCCCGATAAACCTATCACCAAAAAACCTGCAGAGGTTCGTATGGGTAAAGGTAAAGGAGCGCCAGAAGGTTTCGTTGCTAGAGTTACTCCTGGTAGAATACTATTTGAAGCAGAAGGAGTTTCTTTTGATATCGCAAAAGAAGCATTAAGATTAGCTGCTCAAAAACTTCCTATCAAGACAAAATTCATCGTGAGACACGACTATGATTATAACGAATAAATCTGAGTGAGATGAAAAATAAAGAAATATTAGGTTTAACAACCAAAGAAATCGCCGAAAGGATCGATACCGAGCAGTTTAATCTGACAAAACTCAGAATGAATCACGCTGTTTCGCCACTCGAAAATCCACAGCGTATAAAAGAAGTAAGAAGATTAGTTGCCAGATTGAAAACTGAACTTCACAAAAGAGAATTAACCGAGACTAAATAGGCACTGACTATGGAAAACAGGAATTTAAGAAAAGAACGTATTGGCATCGTTGTCAGCAATAAAATGGACAAATCAATCGTGGTCGCTGTTAAAAGGAAAGAAAAACATCCTAAATACGGCAAGTTCGTTAATAAGACCAAAAAATTTGTTGCCCATGACGAAACCAATACATGCGATATCGGTGATGTTGTACAGATAATGGAAACACGTCCGCTAAGCAAAAATAAGAATTGGAGATTAGTTAATATTATTGAAAAAGTTAAATAGTCATGATACAACAAGAAAGTAGATTAAATGTAGCTGACAATAGCGGAGCAAAAGAAGTTTTATGCATCCGCGTTCTGGGAGGAACAGCCAGAAAATACGCCTCTCTTGGAGATAAAATTGTAGTCAGTGTTAAAAATGCACTGCCAGGGGGCGACGTTAAAAAAGGAGCTGTAGCAAAGGCTGTTATTGTTAGAGTAAAAAAAGAAGTGAGACGTCAGGACGGATCATATATTAGATTTGACGACAATGCATGTGTATTGCTTAATGCTGCAGGTGAGTTGCGCGGAACACGTATATTTGGTCCAGTTGCCAGAGAGTTACGCGAAAAGCAGTATATGAAAATTGTATCATTGGCACCAGAAGTGTTATAAAAAATTATTGTCATGACTAATAAAAAATTGCATATCAAAAAAGGCGACACCGTTTATGTTATTTCTGGTGAGTCTAAAGGTCAGCAAGGCAGAGTTCTCGAAGTTCAGAGAAGCAAAGACAGAGCAATCGTCGAAGGCGTTAATCTGATTTCGAAACATCAAAAGCCAAATGCAGAGCATCCGCAGGGTGGTATTATTAAAAAAGAAGCAGGCGTTCATATTTCGAACCTTATGGTTGTTGATCCTAAAACAGGAAAACCAACTCGTATTGGTCGTAGAAGAAATAGCGAAGGCAAATTGGTTCGTTTTGCTAAAAAATCTGGAGAGGAGATTAAATAATGGAGAAGAAATTTGTCCCTACATTGAGAAAACAGTATCAAGAAGAAATCATTTCAACCTTGATGACTGAGTTCGGATACAAAAGCGTTATGCAGGTTCCGAAACTTGAAAAAATAGTTATTAATCAAGGTCTTGGTCAGGCTATATCTGACAAAAAACTGATTGATATCGCTATTGATGAGCTTACTACAATAACTGGCCAAAAAGCAGTTTCAACTATGTCTAAGAAAGACATTTCAAATTTCAAACTTCGTAAGAAAATGCCTATCGGTGTTAGAGTAACTTTACGTAGAGAGAAAATGTATGAATTTCTCGAAAGACTTATTGCTGTTGCATTACCACGTATCAGAGATTTTCGCGGTGTTAACTATAAATTCGATGGACAAGGTAACTATACCTTAGGTATCCACGAACAAATAATTTTCCCGGAGATTGATATCGACAAAATCAACAGAATTCTTGGGATGGACATAACCTTTGTAACTTCAGCAAAAACTGATGAAGAAGGTTACGCATTACTGAAACATTTTGGTTTTCCGTTTAAAAACTTAAAAAAGAGTTAGTATGGCTAAGGAATCAATGAAAGCCCGCGAGGTTAAAAGACTTAAGTTAGTTGAAAAATACGCGGCAAAGAGAGAACAATATAAAGCAGAAGGTAATTTTGAGGCACTTCATGATTTACCAAAGAATTCTTCTAAAGTTAGACTACACAATCGTTGTAGCCAAAGTGGAAGACCTAAAGGTTTCATGAGACAGTTTGGTGTTAGTCGTATCGCATTCCGCGAAATGGCATCATACGGACTTATCCCCGGAGTTAAAAAAGCAAGTTGGTAATAATTTTAAATTTTTGAATAATGAC
>CAZOHR010000488.1:0-2442 GCA_964579045.1 uncultured Bacteroidales bacterium
TAAAATGCAATTAATATTAAGGTATTGCTGGTTTACTTATCAATATATTTCTATGTCAATCTGTCTTCCTTCTTCAAATGCTTTTTTGTCCATTCCAGAACCAATAGCAAATCCAATCGCAAGCCCCATCGGCAATCCAATACCTAAAAAAGCCATATTTCCAAGGCTCGCACCAAAAGCAACACCAAGAGGCACTCCAAACACAGACATTCCGAGTGCCAGCCAAAGGTTCCGATAGTAGTTTTTTGGTGTCAGCTTGACTTCTTTTTCGAGCAATTTTAAAATTCTAGTTTGTTTGTATTTTATTACTTTTCTCAAGTCATCTCCACAAACAGTAGTTGAGTTAATCTCTTCAATGTCTTTATTTATAGTCATCACCAGCTCATCAGGAAAGTCCCTTTTTCGCAATTCAATAAGCAGTTTTTCAAATTGAATATACGCTGCTTTAAGTTTGACTATTTTCTCGATGTCCGACTTTTGAATTAATTCAATCATCTCCATATATCTGTTTTTTATTATAAGTATAAAGTTCAAGTGGCTGAAAATATTTGGTTGATAAAAACCAAACATCAAAACTAAATTAACTATTAATAATGTACCATAAACTTACTTATTTATGCACCAACCACAATATTTTTAAGCACGTATTTACGTTTTGTTGTTCAATCTAGTCTTTTATGCAACGTACTGACAATCCACACTCTTGAAAAGCCATATCTATTTGTGCAGCACTATCAGTGGAATAAATCTGCCAAAGAAAGGCATAACCATCTTCATCCTCCACTGCTGTCGAACTCCACCACAAACCACTAAAGCCTGCTGAATTTGAACTACTAAACCCTCTCTCGCCTCCTGGAAGAGCAGCAAAGCCTGTTTCATTGGTTGCTCCAGTGTTTGGATCGCTCCAATGTGTAGTACCAGTTTCCTTCAGCTTTCCACCAGCAACGATATCCCCTCCTAAAAAGTCTATCATTACTTGCCATTCTTTACTACTTGGTAAATGCCAGCCAGTAGGACATGATTGTTTTGCAGTTTCCCAATTATACAGATAGCCAAATATGGCTACATTTTCCTGATCATCATTATTAGCCCAACATCCAATGTCTATTTTATAGGCAAGGTTTTCTGCCATCCAGATTTGCGTTCCTATTTTTACAGTCTTATAACTTTTACTATCTCTTGAATCAGTAAAAGTTCCTTTTTCTTGTGCGATAGTATACATTGCAAAAAATAATATTAAAAATGAAATTAAAGTAATTTTGTTTTTCATAAATGTCAATTTTTAAGTTAATAAATACTTTTATTGATTCTAATTTTTCCCACAATCATCGATAACTCTGATTCATGTACCAAAATAAAATACTACCACAAAAACTCAAATTTAGCTATCGCATTACTAATCAACATATCTACCATTTTTTGGCTGTAAACTGCCTGTTAAAAATAGTATGCCATCAATTATCCAACCTATTCCACAAAGTCCACCTGTTAATGCATATAAAATGCCTATGCCTATGTGTCCGAGATAAAATCTATGAATACCAATAAGGCCAAACAATGCCCACAAAACTACAGCTACAACTAAACTTCTGTCATTAGGATTATTGCTATCAATAGCCAAGGGATCGTTAATGTTAAAAGTGCTTTTAGGTTTCGACTCCTCAAATAATGTAGATGTTCCATTGATGTATTTAATTTTAAAGATTTCTCGTGTATTTGCAATAAAAGTCGGTCCATCGAGATTCTCACAGGTTATATATTTTACCTCATTCTGACTAACCTCTAACACTTTGGCCAAAATCTCATCCCCATTTCGGAAAATTATGACATCACACTCATTTTCATTAGAAAAAACTGACTTTTTTGAGTTATTGATTGGAGTTATTAATGTAAGCAACTTTTCCGGTTCTGTAGGGATTATAATTTCAGCATCATCCGAAGCTAAAAATATTGGTTCCTCAACTTCAATGATTTCGGTTCCAACTACAGCATAATCTAATTGCTGTGGCAAATTATCATTACTTACTTTTGCTATTGTTGTTGGTCTGTTTGCAATCCTATTAACATGATAACCGGGCATGTAGTGCCGTTTCTCAATAGTACACGAACTAACAATTATTAATATTAAAGATATTGATAATACCGAGGTTTTTAAAGATTTTTTCATAATCAAATAATTAGTATCTATTTTTGAAAGTGGCTAAACATAAAGTATGTGAGTAAACTAATGAACTCAAAATAATATCAAGTAACATCTTAAATTTTAACCATAATCTCCAACAAAACTAAAACAAATTCTGACAATTGCCAAATTTGTTTTAACAAATAACCAACAACAAATACAAATTATACTTGTGGAAAAAACTCATTCTTTCCTCCACACGAAAGACAAACTCCACTATGAACACATAGCAACTCACCACAATTTGGGCATTTCCATTT
>CAZOHR010000489.1:0-2441 GCA_964579045.1 uncultured Bacteroidales bacterium
ACTTGACCAGTAATGCTAACGATGTTCCAAGTAATCTCAGTCGAATTTGTTTCTGTTAAACGAACATTTAAAATGTCATTAACAGGATTCGGGAAAATCATAAGGTTTTCGTCATTGTTTGCAAATTCTACATTTACATAAGGATCAACAAAACCATTACAAACAACACCAGCTCCAGCAGTAGCACCGCCACCAGTGATACTAATTGTTTCAGTATTGTAGTTTCCAACAGCTAGACCAGCTTTTAGTCTGACGAATACTGTTGTTTCGGTTCCGTCAAATGAACTTATCACAATTGGAGTACTTTGGAATCCTGTGCCACTTGTTAATGAAACTTCGTAATTTGTTGTTGGAGTGATAGTAACATCAGAACCATCGAGGAATTCGCCACTCAAGACATAAGATTGCTGTGCCGAAGGACCAAAGCCAAAAATGTATGTGAATCCGCTCAAGCTAATTGGATCAGCAACAAGAACAGCTTCAGGATTATATCCTCCGCAGAAAACTTTGATATTATCTAAGTATGCGCGTTTAATATCTGTTCCAATCATTATTTTTGAATCAGCTGTTCCATCAGTAATTTGGAAACTATATGACTGGAAATCAGTTGCAGGTGTTATATCTGTACCAACTTGAACAAAAGTTACACCATCAGCAGCGTGGAAAATCTGAATTACAGAGGCATCTGTACCCCATTTTGCATAATCAAAGTTTAACGAGCCACCTTCGGTAAGATCAATTGTAGGAGTGGTAATATAACCATTAACAGAAGATGTTCCGATTTTAATTTCACCACCTGCAGAATAGACTTTTACTCCTGTCCAACCAGCATACATGGTATATGTGTCTAAGTCAGCTGCCCAGTCTGTTGTGCTTGGTGCAGCGTGTGTGCCTGCTGTAAATCCGCTGAAATCTTCAAATAGACAAGGGAAAGAACTACCATCTGTTACAGTTCCATTGCAACTAACTAATATGTCAGCTGCTCCGCCACCAGTAATCGTGATATCGTTTAAGTTGTATTCGCCAATAGCAAGACCAGCAATTAATCTAACATAAATAGTTGTAGCTGTTCCGTCAAAAGCAGTAAGAGTAAGAGGAGTAATTTGATAGCCACTTCCAGAAGTTAATGAGATTTCGTAATTTGCTGTTGGTGTAATAATTACATCAGTAGCATTTAAACCAACTCCACTAAGTGTAAACCATTGTTGAGGAGAAGGACCAGCTTCGTAAAGATAATTAAATCCACTCAATTCAGTAGGATCAGCAGTGAGAGTAGGATCAACAAAATCTTCAACAGTTCCAGAGCAACTAACGAAGATTTCACTAGCACCACCACCTGTAATTGAAATATTTTCAGCATTATAGTCTCCAACAATAAGTCCAGCGATTAATCTTACATAAACTGGAGTTGAAGTTCCATCAAATGCTGTGATTGTAATTGGAGTGCTTTGGAATGCGCTTCCCGAAGTTAAAGAGATTTCATAATTTGTTGTTGGAGTAATAATTACATCGCTTCCATTTAAAACTGTTCCACTCAAGCTAAATGCTTGTTCTGTAGATGGGCCGTTACCAATAACATAATTCAAACCAGTCAAACTAATAGGATTTGCAATAAGAGTAGCGCCAGGGATATCTGTAACACTTCCATTACAAGTAACTGTAACATCATCTGCTAGGCCACCCGAAATAGTTATTATTTCCGAATTATAATCTGCGATTGCCAAACCTGAAACTAACCTTACATAAACAGTAGTTGCTGTTCCATCAAAAGCAGGAAGTATAATCGGTGTGCTTTGGAATGCAGCACCTGAAGTTAAAGATATCTCGTAATTTGTTAATGGAGAGATAGTTACATCCGAACCATCTAAGATAGTTCCGCTTAAAACAAATGATTGTTCAGCAGAAGGGCCAGAACCGAAAACGTAAGTAAATCCGCTCAAGACTGCTGGATCAACATTGAGTGTTGGTGTAGGAACAATGCCACCGCAAGTAATTTCGATATTGTCGAGGTATGCACGTTTAACATCTGTACCAATTTTAATTTTTGATAATGTAGTTCCATCAGTAATATCAATGCTTGCTGTCTGGAAATCAGTAGTAGGAGTAAGGTCAGAACCTACCTGAACGAAAGTAACTCCGTCAGCAGCATGGAAAACTTGAACTACCGAAGCATCAACATTCCATTTAGCATAATCAAAACTTAAAGTTCCTCCAGCAGTGAGGTCGATAGTAGGAGTAATAATATATCCATTTGTGCCACTGACACCGATTTTAATTTCTCCACCTGCAGAATAGACTTTTAAACCTGTCCAGCCAGTTGTTGTAGTGTAAGTGTCTAGAGAAGTTGCTACATCGGTTCCGCTTGGAGTAGCATGAGTACCATCTGTGAAATTATCGAAATATTCAGCTAAACAAGGTGTTGTTGCAGGGTCTAAAACGCT
>CAZOHR010000490.1:0-2434 GCA_964579045.1 uncultured Bacteroidales bacterium
GAAACCGCAAGTGGGAAGGATGATTTTATTGCTAATGCCTGTTTTTGGTTTAGCACTCTGAAATTTATTTTTTGATAATCGGGGAAAGATGATTTTGGTTTATACAAATCGGTGCCAGTTAAATAAACTTCATCTCCTGTAGAAATTCCATTTGTTTCACAACCAATCTTAAATATGGGTTTGTCTCCAGCAACCGAATTTATTCTTACAAAAAGAGCTTCGGTATCTTTTGTATTTCTTATTCTTAGTTGGTAATTTGGTTTTAGTTCTGTTTCAGAATTGATAATAAATCCGGAATTTTCCACAACATCAATTCTGCCAACAAATATTCCAGTTCCAGAGTTTTTAGCAATAGAATCTTGTAATTTTCCTGACATAAACCAAGAAGTCTTTTCTCTGGCAAAGTCAAATTTTAAAATGTCACGGGCTTCTTCAATGCGAGCATGGTCATCGATTGCTATTCGGTATGCCCTAGCTGTGTTAAAAACATATTCGGCATTTTTCATTCTACCTTCAACCTTGAGTGAGGCAACGTTTAGCTGTGAATATAAAGGTATAAAATCAATTAGCTGAAAATCTTTTAGGCTGAATAGACTAGATTTTTCATTTCCTGATTTAAAATTGCGCCTGCAAACTTGAGCACACATTCCGCGATTGGCACTATTTCCTCCGAGATATGAGCTAAAAAGGCAGTGTCCAGAAAAAGAGTAACACAAAGCTCCATGTACAAATGTTTCTACTGGAAGTACAGAATTAGCAACAGTTTTTCTTAATTCGGATTCAGTTAGTTCGCGCGAAAGAATGATTCTTTCAACTCCATGATTCTTGAAGAATTCTGCTGCCAAACTATTATGAGAAGACATTTGAGTACTTGCGTGAATCTTCAGGTTTTTAAAATACTTGCGTATAAGCAGAATCGTTGCGAAGTCTTGTACTATAACAGCATCAGGCCCAACTTGTGAAATGATATTCAAAGTATCAATCAATTCTGGTAACTCTGCATTTTTGATAAGTGTATTTAAAGTTAAATAGACCTTCTTTTTTCTTTTGTGAGCCTCAATTATAATATTGTAAATGTCACCATTTGAGAAGTTTTTCGCTCTGTTTCGAGCATTAAATTTTTTTAGACCAAGATATATTGCATCAGCTCCGCCATCTATTGCGGCAAAGAATGTTTCTAAGCTTCCAGCCGGTAGTAATAACTCGGGTTTATACATGATTTTTTTTAACAAAAGTACAAAAATACAGTTTGAGATAATTTTTTAGTGTAAAAATTTATTAGGATTGAAAAAAATGACTAACTTTGTTAGCGTTATTACATTGTTAGACACTAAAAACTTTAAATATGAAAGATTATATCTGCCCTAAATGTCGTGGTCATCTAAGTATTGACAACGAAATTATTTTCCTTACTAAGAATAATAAGGAAGATTCAGCAATAGTTTTATTGAGTGCCGAGCTTGGCAATTATAGCTTTAGAAAAAATGCTAAGGTTGATTTCGAGTCAGGTGATCATGTAAATTTTATTTGTCCAATTTGTTATGAGAATCTTAATGCAGAAGAGTATGATGCAAATCTGGCTAAGATAATTATGATTGAAGATGATGGTACAGAGGTGGATATTGTATTCTCAAAGGTCTTAGGAGAAAAGTGTACATATTCAATTCGCGAAAAGGGAATAAAGGCCTATGGTGATGATAAAGAAAACTATCTTGACAAATTGTAGTCAGATTTAATAAAACAAAAAAAGCAGGCTAAACCTGCTTTTTTTTGTTTCTATAAATTATGAATTACATATTGGATTTTGCAAATTCGTAACCAGCGCGCAAAGCTTTGATATTCATTTCAACAATTTCTTCGCCTTTGCGACCAAAAAGTGATTTTATACCACCTTCGAGATCTTCGATTGATAGACCAAGAAATGGAGCTGCTGCGCCTAGCATTACGATATTTGATGCTCTAGCATTGCCAGTATCTTTTGCAATCTGGTCAGCATTTAGCGAAATTTTATTCGGCAATTTGTCGATTTGAGCTAAAATTGCTTCGGTTTCTGGATAATCAGGAATATTATTAAAAGGGACAGTATTTGTAATTACATAGCCGCCCTTTTTTAGAAATGGTAGATATCTTAATGCTTCCATTGGTTCTACGGACAAAATTATGTCGGCGCAGCCTTTTGCGATAAGGTCAGAATAAATAGGTTTATCTGAAATTCTTAGGTTTGACTGAACATCTCCGCCACGCTGGCTCATTCCATGAACTTCTGCTTGTTTTAAGTAGAGATTCTTGTTGACAGCAGCCATGCCGATAGTTGCAGCAATGGTTAAAATACCTTGTCCGCCAACACCTGCTAAAATTATATCTGTTTTCATTGTTTTAATTTTTATTGGTTTGAAGATTTAATAGCTGCTTTTTTTGTTTTTATAGCGGTTTG
>CAZOHR010000491.1:0-2413 GCA_964579045.1 uncultured Bacteroidales bacterium
TATAAACCAATCCGCCGTTTTCGTGAATGATATTTACTATTTCAAGTATCTTTGTCTCAAATACGCCATGAGTAGAAGGATATGTAATCATAATTGATGAAAGATTGTCTTTATGCTCGATTGCTCTTGCTTTGAGGTCTTCCACGTCGATGTTTCCTTTTTCATCACATTTTACTACTATCACTTCCATTCCTGCCATTACTGCTGATGCAGGATTTGTTCCATGAGCAGACGAAGGAATAAGGCAGATATTGCGATGTAATTCATTTCTTGATTTATGATATTCGCGAATAACCATCAAGCCAGCATGTTCACCAGTGGCGCCAGAATTTGGTTGCAATGATGTTCCTGCAAATCCTGTAATCTCGCTTAGGTCTTTTTCCATCTCAGCTATCATCTCATAATATCCTTTTGCTTGATCTGCTGGAACAAATGGATGAATGTTTCCAAATTCTGGCCAGCTTAAAGGAAGCATTGATGTTGCAGGATTTAATTTCATAGTGCAAGAACCTAATGAAATCATCGAGCGATTAAGTGAAATATCGCGGTTTTCGAGACGTTTGATATAACGCATCATTTCTGTTTCGCTGTGATACAAATTGAAAACTCTCTGCTGTAGAAATAAATCAGTACGAGCAAATCTTGCATCGAAACAAACACCTAATCCAATTTTATCGACGTGACGATACACTTTGTTGTTAGCTTTTGCGAAGATTTCGAGAATATTATTTACTTCTTCAACTGTGATAACTTCGTCTGTACTTAAGCAAACTGTCTCATCGCAAGAATAATTGAAGTTCATTTTATAGTTTAAGGCAATTGCCCTAACTTCGCAAGACATTACATTTGCGGGAAGTTGAATCTGGATAGTATCAAAGAAATCTTGATTCTTTATTGTGTAGCCTAACTTAATCAATTCGCAACCGATAAATTTGGCCGATTCATAAATATTATTTGCAATTCTTTTTAGTCCTTCTGGTCCATGATAAACAGCATACATTCCAGCCATTGTAGCAAGGAGTGCTTGAGCGGTACAAATATTAGAGGTAGCTTTCTCACGTTTGATGTGCTGTTCGCGAGTTTGTAGCGCCATTCTTAATGCTTTGTTTCCATGTTTGTCGATGCTTACACCAATAATTCTACCTGGCATACTGCGTTTATATTTATCAGCAGTAGCAAGGAAGCCAGCATGCGGTCCGCCAAATCCCATTGGAATACCGAATCTCTGGGTTGATCCAACAGCTATATCTGCTCCCCAAGATGCGGGTGATTTTATCAATACAAGTGACATTACATCCACAACGGCAGTTACGAGAGCCTCGGCTGCATGAGCTTTTTCAGTAAAAGCTGTATAATCATTTATTTTTCCACTAGCAGCAGGATACTGAACAATTGCACCAAATGTCTTTTCTGTAAAATTGAATTCTTCAAATTTACCAACAACTATTTCAACTCCAATTGGTTCGGCACGAAGTCTAATAACGTCGAGAGTTTGTGGAAAAATATCAGAATCTACAAAAAGTACGTTTCTATTTTCTTTAACAGCTTGTCTTGATCTTGCTCCAATCATCATGCTCATTGCTTCTGCAGCAGCTGTGCCTTCGTCGAGAAGCGAACAATTGGAAATTTCCATTCCTGTTAATTCAGTAATTACAGTTTGAAAATTTAATAAGGCTTCGAGACGACCCTGTGATATTTCTGCTTGATAAGGAGTGTAAGAAGTGTACCATCCTGGATTTTCAAAGATATTCCTTAAAATAACCGAAGGTGTTGCGGTTCCGTAATAACCCATACCAATATATGTCCGATATATTTTATTCTTAGATGCGATATCCTTTATCTTGCTAAGATATTCGTATTCAGTCAATGCTCCGCTAAGTTTGAGATTTTCCTTTAATCTAATGGATTTTGGGACTATCTGGTCAACCAACTCATCAACTGATGAAACTCCGATTTTCGACAACATTTCTGCATACTCACTTTCGCGTGGACCTATATGGCGCGCTGAGAAATTTTCTTTTATCATTTCAGCCTTTTTTTAGTTAAACGATTTGTTATTTCGAGAGCGTAAAATTATAAAAATGTTCATAAATCAATTAGAACTTTAGTCATATTTTATTAAAGTTTTTGAACATAAAATATTACTGCTTTTATTTTAGAAAAATTATTATTTTTGAAGATTAAAATTTAATCTTATGAAAAGAGTAGTTTTCTTAGTTATTATCGTTGTCTTCAGCACTTCCATATTCGCACAGATTAAACTTAGTTTGCTTGATGGACGACAAATTAAACTCGAATCTTATGTCTTCCATAGCGAAGATGCGTACATGGATTATTCTTACATTAAACCAAATGGAGAGTTGAAAAATACATTTATTGATCTCGAAGATGTTTATTCGATCAGTTTAAGTGG
>CAZOHR010000492.1:0-2399 GCA_964579045.1 uncultured Bacteroidales bacterium
ACCAACTACCACTACCAACTACAGACTACCAAAATAGAAATCTAGTTCTGACATAACACCTAAATAATTACTAAAATCTTAATATAGTGTTAAATCAATATTTTGCTTTTGATTTTATTGCTATTTTTGACACGAAAATATTTGTGAGATTATGAAAAATGCAGGTTTATGGATAAGTTTAGGTGTTGTTATGATGGCACTTATTTCATGTAATAACAATAAAAAGCATAAAATGGATTTTGATGTGGTTTACCCTGAGTCTAGACAAGACGATGTTAAAGATACTTATTTTGGAACTGAAGTTGCCGATCCATACAGATGGTTAGAGGACGATAACTCAGCAGAGACTGCCGAATGGGTAAAAAAACAGAACGAATTAACATTTAAATACTTATCAAATATTCCGTACAGAGACCAAATTAAAGATAGATTGCTGAAAATATGGGATTATCCAAAAATGTCTGCCCCAATAAAACAATCGGATAAATATTTTTACTATCGTAATGACGGTCTTCAGAACCAAAGTGTTCTTTATTATAAAGAAACCATAAGAGGAGAGGAGATTGAATTGCTTGACCCCAATGTATTAGATAAAGATGGTGGTATCTCTCTTTCTACAATTGCTGTTTCGGAAGATGGAAAATATTTGGGTTATGCTATCTCAAAAGCTGGAAGCGACTGGCAGGAAATTTTTATCAGAGATATTGCAACGATGGAAGATTTAGACGACCATTTAGAATGGGTTAAATTCTCTGGAATAGCTTGGTATAACGATGGCTTTTTCTACACTAGATACCCAGAGCCAGTAAAAGGTCAGGAGCTTTCGGGTGTAAATACCGACAGTAAAATTTATTATCATCAGCTTGGTACTAAACAAAGCGAAGATAAACTTATATATGAGGATAAATCTAATCCTGAAATTGGTTTTTCAGCTGGTGTTACCGATAGTAAAAAATATTTGATAATTAGTGCATCACAATCAACTTCTGGAAATGCTCTTTATGTTAAAAGTCTTGACAATCCACAATCACCAGTGAAGAAAATAGTTGAAGATTTTGATAATGAGTTTCAGGTTATTGACGAAGTAAATGATAAACTTTATGTTTATACGAATTTTGAATCACCTAAATATAAAATTATTGAGATAGATTTAAGAAATCCAAATTCTGCAAATTGGCGCGATTTCATTCCTGAAGAAGAAGGCGTTCTGCAAATGGCTAGCTTTATTGGAGGCAGATTTATCGTAAATTATATGATAGATGCTCATTCTGTTGTTAAAATATTTGATGCAAAAGGAAGATATCTTCACGATTTAGATTCCGATGTTCTTGGTACAATTTCAGGTTTTAGTGGTGAAAGAGAAGATAATATTACTTATTACACTGTGACATCTTTTACTACTCCTGCAACGATTTACGAATATAATATTAAACTCAATAAATCAGTATTGTACGAAAAATCAAAAATCGATTTTGATACTGAAGAATATGTAACAAAGCAAATATTTTACAAATCAAAGGATGGAACTAAAATTCCGATGTTTATTGTCCATAAAGATGGTATAGCTTTGGATGGTAGTAATCCAACATTGTTGTACGGTTACGGTGGATTTAATATTTCACTTACTCCATATTTTAGCATTGCAAGATGTGTTTGGCTCGAGCAGGGTGGCGTTATTGCTATTCCAAATATCAGAGGTGGCGGTGAATATGGAGAAGACTGGCACAAAGCTGGAACGTTGATGAGAAAACAAAATGTGTTTGACGATTTTATTGCAGCCGCAGAATATCTTATTGATGAAGAATATACTTCGCCAGAACGATTGACAATTCAGGGTGGCTCTAATGGCGGGTTACTAATTGGTGCTGTGACTAATCAGCGTCCCGATTTATTTGCTGTTGCTTTGCCTGCAGTTGGAGTTATGGATATGCTACGATATCATAAGTTTACGATTGGTAGGTATTGGTCAACCGACTACGGAACCAGTGAGGACAGTAAGGAAATGTTTGAGTATCTCTACAAATATTCTCCATTACATAATATCAAAGCAGATACAGAATATCCAGCTGTTCTAGTTACTACTGCAGACCACGACGATAGGGTCGTTCCAGCACATTCATTTAAATATATTGCTACTTTACAAAATATATATAAGGGCGAAAGACCAGTTCTAATCCGAATTGAATCTCAAGCTGGACATGGTGCTGGAAAACCAACTACTAAGATGATTGACGAAATCGCCGATATCTATGCATTTTCATTTTATAATATGGACTTTACTCCAATTTATTAAGCGTTCTGACTTCTGTGTTCAAACAAACAACAAACATGGTGACTGAGCTTTTCGAAGGCACAAACAACAACCGATCCGCCTGTGGCGGAGAGCTCATGAGCGATAG
>CAZOHR010000493.1:0-2393 GCA_964579045.1 uncultured Bacteroidales bacterium
TCAGATAATACCCAATCGTATTCTCCACTATTGGTAATAGTTCCGCAATATGGACATTTACACATATCACCCATATTTGTTGATAGGTCGCCACCACAATTAGGACAATTGTATGTATTATACATATCCTTTGGCTTGGCAGAGTTTTTACGAATAAATGACCAGTATTCAACAAATTCTTCGTATGAAGCAGTATTAAGACTTGGATAATTATCAGATACAAATTTGTCTTTTACACTTGCAAAAACACCAACATGCATAACATCAAATACTCCGTCGGTTTCAATTTTATCAATGATAACAGCTTTTATTTCTAGCTTTTCAAGTATATTCTTTTGGCTGAGAATATTCATCATTTTAAATTGAGTCATAACTCTTTGGTACATACCATCGGAGATAAAACGACGAACTTTGTTTATGTTCTTTTCTGCCCAAGCTGCTTGAATATCAGTAAATGCTTTACTTACTTTTTGAATAAATTGTTCTTCGTTAAAGTCGGGATGCATTTGTTTGTATGCTGCAAGTCCTTTTACATCTTTCTTTCCAGGAATAATGCTGCCTTGCACTTTGTTGAGAATAGATCCTTGTTTTTTAAGTCTGCTAAAAACGAAAATTCCAATTACTAAAGCAATAACCACAATCCAATTTAATGGGAAAGGTAACAGCATAAATAAATAGAAAATCAGAGCACCAATTCCGTCTCCGCCGCCACTTCCACCGCTACGACCACCGCCGCCGCCGCCACCGCCACCCATACGGGCAAACATATCGGTGCTGATTAGCATGGTAATTAAAACTACGAAAACAAACATCAACAAATGTTGATTTCTCAATAAAAAAGAATTAAATTTCTTCATGATTATAATTTTTGTTTAATATGCTCGAACCTGAGTGTAAAACTAATTAAAAAATTTGTTTTACAAAAACAATAATTATTAACAATAATTGAACAGACTGATTTTTCTGATATTTTTGCATATTATGAAGGCTACACAATTATTGAAAACTATATTGCCAGGAATGCTGCCATTGCTGGTTTTTATTATTGTTGATGAGATATGGGGTACAGAAATTGGATTGTTTGTTGCCGTTGGATTTGGTATTATTCAACTGTTTATCGTATTTTTTAAAGAAAAAAGATTCGACAAATTTGTATTCTTCGACACCTTACTAATAGTAGTTTTGGGAGCTGTTTCACTATTGCTCGAAAATGATATTTTCTTTAAACTAAAACCTGCTATAATAGGCTTTATTCTTGTTGCAATGCTTGGTATTTCTGCTTTTTCGTCAAAGAATATACTGATGTTGATGTCGGAAAGATATCTTAAGGGGGTACAGATAAATGAACAACAGCAAAAAGCTATGCTCAGGAGTATAAAAATTATGTTTTGGATTTTTCTCACTCACACTTTACTCGTTGTTTATTCTGCTTTCTATATGTCGAAAGAAGCTTGGGCCTTTATTAGTGGAGTATTGTTCTATCTTGCATTTGCTGTATTTTTCATTTTTGAATTTGCGAGAAATCTATATTTAAGGAAAAAGAAACCTAGCGAAGAAATGCTCGCCCATATTGATGAAAATGGAAAGATTATAGGTGTGATAAGCAGGACAGAGGCGCATGATGGTTCTAAAAAATTACATCCAGTGATTCATTGTCATATAATTAATAGTAAGGGAGAGGTTCTTCTGCAAAAACGCAACTCTTTAAAAAAGATACAACCTGGAAAATGGGACACTGCGGTTGGAGGACATATTTCATACGGTGAAGAATTGCAAAAGGCTTTGGAAAGAGAAACTAAAGAGGAGCTAGGGCTTGAAAATCTCAAATTTAACTTTATTACAAAGTATATCTGGAAGTCGGAAATTGAAGCTGAACTAGTATTTGTTTTTATCGCCGAACATGAGGAGTTTTTGTTTAAACCAAACTCCGAAGTAGATGCAGTTAAATTTTGGAGTTTCGATGAAATTAAAGCAAACACTGCTAAAAGCATTTTTACTCCAAATTTTGAGATGGAATTTGAAAAAATCCTCAGCAAAATGAAAAAACACATCAACCGCGGCTGAATAATTATAGATTAAAAAAAAGTTGATCTAAACTAAAAGTTCAAAAATCATAGTGTTTGCATGTCTTTTAAAAGAATAAAACACAATTCTAAGCCTTCGCTATTCCTTTAAAGATTTTTTATTGATCATCGGTAGGCGTAAAAAGCAAAATAATGGCTTTAAATCACTAGAACAATTTTCAAATTACAATGGTCAGGTAAGCAAGTTCTTATTGTATTGTCGATTTTTGGAATTCAGGATATCGCATAAAAAAAATTAAAAGGTTTCTACATTGATTTGTGATTTATGTTTTGTGATTTGTCATTTGTGTTTTGTGTTTTGTGTTTTGT
>CAZOHR010000494.1:0-2384 GCA_964579045.1 uncultured Bacteroidales bacterium
AGGAATACCTGGTATTGCTGGAAGAAGCTCAAAAACGCGATCACCGCAAACTGGGAAAAGAACTGGAACTCTTCACTTTTTCGCAGGCCGTAGGTTCGGGACTTCCTCTGTGGTTGCCCAAAGGAACCGCTTTGCGCGAAAGGCTGGAAACCTTCCTGAAAAAAGTGCAGCGTTCGGCAGGTTATGTTCAGGTGATGACACCTCATATCGGGAATGTAAATCTGTACAAGACATCAGGCCACTTCCAGAAATACGGAGCTGACTCGTTTCAACCCATCAACACTCCTATTGAAGGTGAACAATTTATGTTGAAACCCATGAATTGCCCTCACCATTGCGAGATATACAAATTTAAACCACGCTCATACAAAGACCTCCCCTTGCGTATGGCCGAATTCGGAACAGTGTATCGTTACGAACAAAGCGGCGAATTGCACGGGTTGACACGTGTACGTGGATTTACACAGGACGATGCTCATATTTTCTGCACCCCTGACCAGGTGAAAGCCGAGTTTGTGGGTGTGATAGAGCTCGTAATGAAGATATTCAAAGCGCTGGATTTTAAAAATTTCACGGCACAGATATCGCTGAGAGATCCCAACGACAAAGAAAAGTATATAGGTTCAGATGAAAACTGGGACAAAGCCGAACAGGCCATTATCGACGTTACCAAAGAATACGGTATTGAGGCCGTCATCGAACTAGGAGAAGCTGCTTTCTACGGACCAAAACTCGACTTCATGGTAAGAGATGCCATTGGCCGTAAATGGCAACTGGGAACCATACAAGTGGACTATAACCTACCCGAGCGCTTCGAACTGGAATATATTGGCAATGACAATCAGAAACACCGTCCGGTGATGATTCACCGTGCTCCTTTCGGTTCTATGGAAAGATTTGTTGCGGTATTGATAGAGCATTGTGCCGGTAAATTCCCATTGTGGCTTGCTCCCGAACAGGTTACCATCATCCCTATCAGCGAAAAATTTGAGAATTATGCAAAAAATGTATCGGAATTGCTAAAAAATTACGATATTCGCAGCCAAATTGATAACCGTAACGAAAAAACGGGGAAGAAAATCAGGGACGCAGAGATTGAACGCATTCCATACATGTTGATAGTGGGCGAAAAAGAAGAAGCTGAAGGTACGGTTTCTGTAAGGAAGCAAGGCGAAGGAGACATGGGTTCATTCTCGATAGAAGGTTTTGCCAACCTGATAAACGATGAAATTAAAAACGCAATAGAATAAATTATTAACTAAATATAGGAGGATTTGTTATAGCTATCCAAGCAAATAATTATCGTGGCAGAGGTTTTGTGAAAAAAGAAGACGCACACAAAATTAACGGCAAAATTCTGGCACCTGTTGTACGTGTAGTTGGAGAAGATATTGAAACAGGAATATTTCCAATAAAGGAAGCCATTGCAATAGCTGAAGACATGGGTTTGGATTTGGTTGAAATATCGCCAACGGCCAATCCCCCGGTTTGTAAAGTGGTTGATTACAAAAAATTCCTTTACGAACAAAAGCGGAAACAGAAAGAAATGAAAGCCAAAGCGGCTAAAGTTGTGGTAAAAGAGATCAGATTAGGACCCAACACAGATGATCACGACTTCAATTTCAAACTGAAACATGCTATAAAATTTTTGCAGGACGGATGTAAAGTTAAGGTGGATGTATTCTTCAGAGGAAGATCAATAGTTTACAAGGAACAAGGTGAAATTATTCTTTTAAAATTTGCTCAGGAACTGATAGACTATGGTAAACCCGAACAACTTCCAAAATTAGAAGGAAAGCGAATGATAATGATAATGACTCCCAAAAAATAAATTTTAAATAACAATCACATAAATCAAATTGTAAAATGCCAAAAATGAAATCAGTTTCCGGAGCTAAAAAAAGATTAGACTTTACCGGAACCGGAAAAATCAAAAGGAAACATGCTTACAAAAGTCACATTCTTACCAAGAAATCCATCAAACGGAAAAGGAATTTAACCTATTCTGACACCGTTGCCAAAGTGGACGAAAAAAGAGTGAAACAAATGATAGCTTGTTAAAGTAACTTAATTATTAACTTGTTTGCAGCATCAAAGATTCCATTAAAGGGGAACGCTGAAACAAAAAACAAAAAACTATGCCACGTTCAGTAAATTCAGTAGCATCAAAACACAAAAAGAAAAAGATTCTCAGCCGGGTTAAAGGACAATTCGGAAGAAGGAAAAATGTTTGGACCGTAGCGAAAAACGCTTACGAAAAAGGTTTGCAATATGCTTACCGCGATCGTCGTAATAAGAAACGTGATTTCAGAGGTTTGTGGATCAACCGTATCAATGCTGGTGTTCGCCAGTATGGAATGAGTTATTCGGTATTTATCGGAAAA
>CAZOHR010000495.1:0-2382 GCA_964579045.1 uncultured Bacteroidales bacterium
GCCTGAGTAGATGCACCCATACCAAATGTTAAGGTAGTAGTTGTAATGATAATAAGTTTCATTGATGGATCTGATGCAATCACAAGATTAGTAGTTGAATCTAATGCTCCGATAATATACTGTAAAGCAAAGAACCAAACAGAAATATCCAATAATCCTAGACCAACAACAACAAGCCCCATAACAGCTCCCGAACGGAAAGCTAATCTAAGACCATCATTAAGTGAGCGCATAGCAGCATTTGCAGCGCGAGCAGAAGCATAAGTAGCTGTCTTCATGCCGAAGAAACCTGCTAACCCCGAGAAAAATCCACCAGTAATAAATGCAAATGGTACCCATGGGTTCTGAATTTCCAAAAGGTAAGCCATAACAGCGAATAGCGCAGTGAGAACAATAAATACAATAGTTACAATTTTGTACTGTTGTTTCAGATATGCCATAGCACCCTGACGAACATACAAAGCAATCTTTTTCATTGTATCTGTTCCTTCGCTCTCTTTCATCATCTGCTTAAAGAAATAATAAGCAAAACCCAAAGCTAAAACTGAAGCGATAGGTATGAGCCAAAACATCGGTTCTGTAATCATAATCAATAGTTTATAGTTAATACTAAAATTTGTTTCTGTTTAATTTCATGTCAAAAAAAATCGTGACAAAAGTCAGTAAATTTTTTGAGATAAAAAAATAATAAAGCATCTTATTACTAAATTTCTATTTTCTAATTAAATGTATGCCTTTCGAATCATTTATAATGACTATATGCAACTATTTTCTTTTGAAATCGGTTTTAGAACAAATAATATGTAATTTTGTTTACAAGTAAGTAAAACGATATGAAAATAAAGACACACAAAATTCTGAGTTTGTTAGCGGCAATATTTCTGTTTATTAATACCTCGGCACAAGAAAAAAGCAGCCCAGCAGAAGACTTTACACTAACTGATGTTAATGGTAACGTAGAAAATCTATATAGTGAGTTGGCTGAAGGAAAAACAGTGATTCTATATTTCTTCTCATGCTCTTGCATACATTGTTATCTCGACGCTCCGATTCTTGATTCCATTTATAGGCAATTCGGTTCGGGTAACAATCAATTAAATGTTTGGGGAATTGCTGATGAGAATTTCAACAATGCAGATATTCAATTATTTATAGACTCTACCGACATTACTTTTCCGTGTTTTGCTACTGGCCATGCAACAGATGTTTTTGAACTATATGGTGCACAGTACACGCCACAAATAAAAATGATTTGTGATTATCTAGTGTCTGAATCGTTGCCTAACAATCAGATTGTTGAAAATCTGAATTATTGTTTCCCAACAGAAATTCAAACTATCGAAAATAAAAGTCCTATTATAAATATTATAGGTGACAAAATTTCTATTGAATCAATAAAATCAGTAAGCTTTGTGGGTCTATATGACATTACTGGTCGGCTTATAAAATCTGACTTTACTGGCAGAAATAACGAAACTTCTATTCACGACCTAATCCTTGGGAATCTTTACATAATAAATGTTATTTTTGCTGATGGAACATCACATTCGGAAAAAATAATAATTAAATGAGAAAAAGAATTCCTGCGCTTTTGCTAGTATTTGGAGTGATTTCATCATTCTTAGGCTGTGAAGTAATTTATAACTATGATTTAAGCCTATCTGGACTTGATTCACTCCCAGCGACCAAATCCTGCATTCAGAAATATATCCCTAAATCTGTTGATGCTCATAAAGGCAGGCAGCATAGCGAAATAGAAGCGGTTGCACTGGAGTTAGATAAACATAAGGATGAAATAATTGATTCGCTTTTAAGTGATTCTGTAAGTCTCGATACTGGATTTGTTTTAAAGTTCTATATTATGGCTCTTGATCCAGAGAATGAGATTACAGAGGTTGAAATTATAAGAGAATATTTTAATCCGGAAGAATGAATCTCCTTATTTGATTGTTTCTTTTGAGGCATTTCATATCTTTGTAATTCAAAGCTATTACAATGCAAAAAAAAGTTTTACTAATTGATACTGTACACAGGATTATACCGGACAAATTGCGGGCGAGCGGTTTTGAGGTTATTGCTGGTTTTGACTTAAGCAGAGCAGAAATTCTTGATTGCATCTCTGATTTCTATGGTGTTGTAATCCGAAGTAGGATAAATATTGACAAGGAAATTATTGATAAAGCCACAAACCTGAAGTTTATTGCACGAGTTGGTGCCGGAATGGAAAGCATAGATCTTGAATATTGCAAAACTAAAGGTATTGAATGTCTTAATTCACCCGAAGGTAACCGCGATGCCGTTGGAGAACATGCTACTGGGATGCTGTTGAATATATTGAATAATCTTAACAAAGCCGATCGCGAAGTTAAACTTGGTGTATGG
>CAZOHR010000496.1:0-2378 GCA_964579045.1 uncultured Bacteroidales bacterium
ATTCTTTTATGGTAAAATTGTCAGTTGAAACAATACTTATAATTACAAAAGCTGTTACAATTACAAAAACAATGTTTTTTTGAAGAAAAATATTGATTACAACAATATATCATTTTGACCAAACAGATTGATCGAAATAAGATTAAGAATTATTATGTTAGAACTGGTTTTTTCATATTTTTTTCTTAATGTTTAATTAACTTTCGTGTTGTAACAGAATTATTATCCGCTACTTTCAATAAATAAACTCCATTTGCTAATCCACTTATGTCAATTATTTCTATTGCTGATTTGGCGATTTTATTTATTAATAGTTTGCCGTTTACATCGCAAATTGATATTGTTGAGTTATCGTTAAGATTTTTTATAGTCAGTTCATTTATTGCAGGATTGGGATAAATTGACAATGAATTCTCGCTTAGTTCATTTATTCCTACTGAACAATCAGTACTAAAACTTGCCACATCATCAATATCAGTCCAGTTGGCAGTTGAATAAGCAGCATCATCAACTTGAATGCAAGTCAAATTCGGATTATTTGTTGCATCAAAATGAATAAAATTGAAATTGTTTCCATTATTCACATTCAAACTTGTTAATAAATTGTCTTCACAATAAAGACTCTGAAGAGATGCAATAGAGGAAACATCCAGTCCTGTGAGTTGATTGTTAGAGCAATCCAAATAATTGAGCGTATTAGCTCCAATAATATTCAAACTTGTTAAAACATTGTTGAAACAATAAAGATTAAAAAGATTAGGATTTGATGATATATCCAATGCCTCAAGTTGATTGTAATCGCAATACATTTCATAAAGAGAAGTAGCACCAGAAACATCAAGACTTGTTAATAGATTATCTCCACAATTAAGATTTAATAGATTTGTATTTGAAGATACATTTAAACTTGTCAGTTGATTTGTCTGGCAGTTTAATCCTTCAATATTCACAAAAGCTTCAATTCCTGTTAAGTCTGTAATACTTTTATTACTTACATCAATTGTTCCTGTCCAAGCAGCTGCTTCGGAACATTCTATACTACCATCCAAATTAGCATCAATACCTGAAATAGCAAGTAATGCTGATTCAAAATTTTCATCGTTAAAATTCACATAACAATAGGGATAAAATTCGTATGAGGCATACAAATAACGTTTATTAGTACCGTCATTTATTTCTATCAGAATATAGTAATCGGGGTCCATGAGTTCAGTAGGTTGAAAGCTTTCCCCTGCTAAAACAATGGCATTCCCTGTAGAAGAATAGGAGGTACTGGTTTGAAGGAAAGCACCATTATATGGATTTCTATCGTTATCGAGATAAGTATTTATTGTCGCATTATTTGCGTATGACCTGTAAGGCATGTTTAAAATTATTTGATCGCTTCCGCCAATTGAATAAGAGTTCCCAACTATTAAAGGATCCGAGTTCATCGTTCCGGTTATTGATATAATATTGGGCCATACAGCGTTTGCCCATGATGTTAATGTCACTCTAGCACCGGAACCGCCCAAAAGAACATCATTGTGGTAACCTGCAATAATTGCATCGCCACTGTTTGGCGTGTCTGTATTTTTTCGGTCTCCGGCAATTATTCTACTGTATTTGAAGCCTGTGTTTTCGCCTACAGCTTCAAAATCATTAAACCAAGCTCTTTCGGTTGTATTCATTGTAGCTTCGCCGTTTGTTATTGGTGTTGCTAAATCAATAGTTCCTTGATAAGCAAGAATGACATTTAAATGGTCGGAAAAATTGTAATTTGTTCCAAGAATATTGTATGTATAGCCGGTTTCGTTGTGATAACCTCCTGGCATAGAATTCCAAAGACGATTATAAGCACCATTCAAATAAGCACCGGTAGGATATTGAATATCTTGATAATAATTATCAGTAAATAAAATATTTTCATAAATTGAAATGGGAGTATCAATAGTTTGACCAGGACCAAAAGGAGCCGAAAGACCTTGTGGGTCGGATGTAGTTAAAGGATGTGGGTCAAGCGCAGTAACTTGTTCTACTTCTATGCCTTGCAATCCCAATAAACGAGCAATTTCAAAAACCATTCCACCACCTCGGCTATGCCCGATTAAGTGAATTGGCAACTCTGATAAAGCAGCTTGTGAACTTTGACTTTGATAAATTTTAGGTGCTATAACAGCAGCAACTGATTGAGCAGTAACTCCAGTTGTTAGGTGATTTGATACTGCTGTCCAATTAACTAAAATTACAATTTCGCCAGATGTTGCTGTAGCTAAATCGAAATTCCAATTGCTGCAAGTTGCTGTAAGATTGCCGACAGTTCCGGTAACAGTAATTGTTGCTATTTGCCCTCCCCCTGCTCTTGCAACAATAGCGTTTGCCATACTTTGCATCCACGC
>CAZOHR010000497.1:0-2374 GCA_964579045.1 uncultured Bacteroidales bacterium
AACCAAGGCTACACTTACATTGTAAATTCTTATGGAAACACCATTCTACAGGGCATTAAAACCAACATTATAACCGCGAAATTAGACTTCGGCTACATACTAAAAGAAAATAAAAACCTCTCCCTAAATGCTGGAATACTCTATCGAAGCGTATCTCCCGAAATTGGAGAATCTACAAAAGATATGTATTTTTACTTAGGCATAAAAGGTAATTTTTGGAAGAGGGAAATGATTTACTAGCAAATTCCAAGGTCAAGTAAGACAATAGTTCTTAAACAAATCGAAAATATTTCGGCATTGTGTTATAACGCAAATCAGACTTTCTGCCTGATTTTAGAAATTGCATAAAACTTCTGAGCCTGGAGGGCTCATTTATTTTAACCCCTGGCCGAACGAAGTGAAAGTCAGGGGTTAAAATCTGCCAAAATATCTCTTTTGGCGTGCGTTTTTGGTGCTTTAGCAATCCAAAAAACACTTTGTGGTGAGCGACTTGTGCTGAGCGCAGCGATGCACTGAGGCAGCTCGAAGTGTCGAAGTAAGTCGAACCATGACAAAAGATTCTTTGAATTATATAGTATGAGTTTGTTTCGTCGCGATAAACCTGATTTTCAAAAATTTATTACATTTGTGTTTCGATGTATTAACTTAAACTAAGCTAAAAAATATGTCTTTATCAGTAAGTTCGGAAGAAGGGCTTAAAAGAGAAATAGGTCTTTGGGGAATTAGTTCCAACATTATTAATGTTGTTATCGGATCTGGCATTTTTGTACTTCCAGCAATTGTTAGCGAAGGACTTGGTTCTGCAGGTATTTTAGCATATCTTTTTTGTGGATTTCTTATCACTCTAATAATGCTGTGTTTTGCAGAAGCTGGAAGTAAAGTAACAACAACTGGTGGCGCATATGCATATATTGAAGTTGCATTTGGTAAATATTTTGGTTTTCTAGCAACTATCCTACTTATCTTTGGAGCTTGTCTTATGGCAACAGCTGCTGTTGCAAATGCTCTCGCCGACACATTATCCTACCTTTTCCCAATATTCAAAGAATTTTGGTTTCGCACTGTATTCTTTCTAACAATTTTTGGAGGGCTAACAATAGTAAATGTTATTGGCGTTAAAAAAGGTATCTCACTGATTAAGCTTATAACCATTGCCAAACTCGCTCCTTTATTTCTCCTCATTGTGTGGGGAGCCACAAAAGTCGTCGTCGAAAATATTATTTGGCAGGACATTCCTTCATTAGGAGATGTTGGGAAAGTTTCTCTCGTGCTTTTTTTCGCATTTCAAGGAGCAGAAAGCAGTTTAAGTGTAAGCGGGGAAGTGAAAAATCCTAAAAAGAATATTCCTAAGGGGATTTTGTTAAGTTTCATTATAATTCTTTTGTTTTATGTAGGCATACAGCTTGTGGCACAAGGTGTTTTAGGAAATTCTTTTACCAACTATATGGATGCTCCTCTGGCCGAAGTTGCAAAAAGAATAATGGGACCCGCTGGAATAACTGTGATGATTGCTGGAGCCGCAATATCTATGTTTGGATATCTTAGCGGTGATACATTAAATATTCCAAGAGTTTTATTTCGCTCCGCCGTCGACAGAGTAATACCAGTAAAACCCTTGGCAAAAGTTCATAGTAGATTTGCAACTCCTTACATAGCAGTAATTGTTTATGCCGTTTTGGGATGTTTTTTTGCTATTACAGGCGAATTTAAACAATTAGCTATATTATCATCTGCATCTGTCTTACTGGTATATCTTGGGGTAGCCCTTTCTGTTATCAGTTTAAGAAGAAAAATACCACATAATCCTACTGGTTTTAAAATTCCTGGTGGAATAACAATTCCAATACTTGCGTCCTTAACTATATTGTGGTTACTTTCAAACCTCACTCGTCCCGAAATGATTGGAATGTCAATTGCTCTCGTAGCATTAAGTCTTATATTTTTACTAATGCGCATCCTAACTCGTAGTGCTGGTTAGGGGCTGCTCATTGTTTTGAAGAACTAATATAAGGTTTTATGTCTGATGCAAATTTCGCAGTAAATAGCTCTGATCCTCTCTTTTTTAAATGCGTTGCATTATAAAAATAACTTTTATCATAGCACATACTATCCTCCGAGTAATCAAGAAACAATAAATCGTATTTTTCAGCAATACTCTTATAAGTATCTATTATCAAACTACGATTTGAAACGAAGTCTCTGTAACCAGCATATTCTGGCGAATAGACAATAATAACAACTACCCCATCTGATTTGCATTCTTTAATAAAATCCTCAAATAGAGCCCTAATTTGGGGATCTACTTTGACTTCGATGCTATTTTTTTCTCTTTTCGCATTTTCGTAGTCGCTAGTCCATTCAAGATCTTGTCCTT
>CAZOHR010000498.1:0-2362 GCA_964579045.1 uncultured Bacteroidales bacterium
GGTAAAATTTGTAGTCGGTGGTCGGTGTGGATTGTTGTAAGTTTGAGATTCTGCTATTTTTACAAGAGTGGAATTCCAATTAGCGGCAGCGGCTATGCAAACCAACTACCAACTACCAACTACCACTACCAATTAGCGATAGCGGCCAAGCAAAACCCCACTACCAACTACCACTATCCCGATAAAACAGAAATTGCATAAAATCTAAACGAAATTATTATTTACTGTTTTATCTCCCTCTTAAAATAAGATTGCATTGCAATTTCTTATTTTATCGAGGATCCTCGAAGAATAACAAAAATCGTAGATTTTTTATTCTTCGGGACCAACTACCACTACCAAACCGAATCCTAGTTTTAACATAATAAATAATTAACAAATTTTATCTGTATTTTTTTAGTATTAACAAACACAGATCCCCATTTCCCCACCTCACTATTTTTTACTATTTTTGCAAAAAATAATTTATGGAACAATCAAAACGACAAACTCAGGTTGGTGGATTAATTCAGGAAGAACTGGCTAAAGTAATTCAGCAGAAATTTAATGGTTTAGTGCCAGGGCGATTACTTACTGTAACTGTGGTTAGAATGAGTTCCGATCTTGGATTGGCCAAATGTTATCTCAGCATCTTTCCTTCTAATGATGGCGAAAAAATAATCAAAGAGATTAATAAAAATGTCGCAAAAATAAGATTTGAGCTTGGCAATGCCGTTAAAAATGATGTGAGAAGAGTGCCAGAGTTGGTTTTCTATCTTGATGATAGCTTGGACTACATGGAAAAAATTGACAACGCCCTAAAATCATAATTGTTGAATTTCCCGTTCTATATAGCTCGTCGTTATCTGATTTCGAAAAAATCGAGAAATGCTATCAATATTATTTCCTTTATTTCGGTTTTGGGAGTGGCTACTGGAACTGCTGCACTGATTATTATTCTCTCTGTTTTTAATGGGTTTGATGATTTATTGCAGAAACTTTACAATTCATTTGATCCAGATATTAAAATTATCTCATCCTCAGGTAAAACATTTGACCCAGATGAAAAATTTGTAAAGAATCTTAAAACATGCGACTTTGTTGATGAGTATTCTTTTTGTCTCGAAGAGAATGCTATGCTGCAATATGGCGAAAAACAGATTATTGCCACAATAAAGGGAGTAGATGATAAATACGAGAAAGTGACAGGTCTCGACACAATGATTGTTCAGGGGGATTATAAACTAAGAGAACAAAATGTCCCATGTGCAATTGCTGGTCAGGGAATTGCTTATAACCTCGAGTTAACTGTAGATTTTGCATATCCAGTGAGTGTTTTTATCCCAGGTCGAACAAAAGAGTTTAGCGGCAATTTTTCTGATGCTGCCGATAATATTAATCAAAGTCTTGTTTACACGGCTGGAATTTTTTCTATTCAGCAGGAATATGATACCAAGTATTTTATTATGCCGTTGGAGGAAGTTCGAAAACTGCTCGAATATGAAACAGAAATAAGTTCAGCCGAAATCAAACTCGACAAAGGAGTGGAGGTGAAAGAGGCTGTGGAGCAACTAGAATCATTGCTAGGCGCAGCATTCGAGGTGCAGGATAGAAACAAGCAACATGAATATGCTTATAAAATTATGCAATCGGAGAAATGGGCAATTTTTATGATTTTGGTTTTTATTTTATTAATAGCCTCGTTTAATGTAATAGGGTCGCTAACTATGCTGATTATCGAAAAGAAAAATGATATCCAAATTCTAAAAAGCCTTGGTGCCGATAATAGTACAATACGAAGTATCTTCTTTCTCGAAGGTTTATTTATATCAGCTTCGGGAGCAATTACTGGTTTAGTTCTTGGCACTGCTGTATGTTTTGCACAGATTCAGTTTGGTCTTGTAAAGCTTGGAGCAGGAGGTTCTTTTATTATCGAGAACTATCCAGTTTTGATGAAATCAACCGATTTTATTTATGTTTTTATTACTGTAATGATAATCGGAACATTTGCAGCTTGGTATCCAGTGAGGTATATCACGAAGAAATTCGCAAAATCCGAGTATTAGTTACAATCGTTTTATAAGCGAGGTTTTTACATTGTAATTATTTAGGTGGGTGTTTTAATTCTGACGAAACATCAATTAATTGAGTTTTGCATGGGGCTTTATTTGCTGCAAATAATACCATTTGCCCCTATTTTGAAAAATAAAAAACCATATATAATTTTGCACTTTTGAATTCTTTTAGCTTAACCGAAAAACTAATGTTTAATAGAATCTAAAATTTAACCCATTTTACAGATCAAAGTTCTGTTTTTTCGTCGATGCGACGCGGGCAGGCCTTGGAAAAACGGCGAGCCAGCTCAGGCCTTGTGAACGGACAA
>CAZOHR010000499.1:0-2362 GCA_964579045.1 uncultured Bacteroidales bacterium
GTGTGAAATCAATTTTAATATAACGAACATTTTTATCCACAGAATCTTTTAATGAGTTTATAATTATTGTATCTGCCTGATTGTCAAATATCTGATAAGTTTTATCAAACTGGCAATGCTCGTCAATCACAATTCTTTTGGGATTTCTTCCCGACCAATTTCTAGCGGTAAGTTGTGGATCGTCCAGCAAAACAGTATTTGTGCCAACGAGAAATGCGTCTTCTTCGGTTCTCCATTTGTGAACGAGGGTTTTGCAATACTCATTAGTTATCCAGAATGCTTTTGCTCCGCAATCTGGTTGTCTTACAAAATCAACGTAGCCATCTTTTGTCTGTGCCCATTTTAGAATAATGTAAGGCCGCTTTTTGATGTGATATGTATAAAATCTTTTATTTAATTCAATGCATTCCTTTTCGAGTACACCAGTAATTACAGTACGTCCAGCGGATTCTAGTTTTTGAATTCCTTTGCCATCAACCATAAAATAAGGATCTGTACTTCCGATTACGATTTCGGGAATACCTTCGCGAACAATCATATCGGCACAAGCAGGAGTTCGTCCCACATGGGCGCAAGGTTCAAGAGAAACATAAATTGTTGATTCTTTCAGCAAAGCTTTGTCTTTCACAGAATTAACTGCATTTACTTCGGCATGAGCTTCGCCGCATTTACGATGATAGCCTTCACCTATAATTGTTCCCTCATGCACAATAACACAACCCACCATAGGATTTGGCGAAACCATCCCCGCTCCTTTTTTTGCAAGCTCAAGACAACGATGCATGTATTTTTCGTGTGTGTGGTTCATTGAGGCAAAAGTACAAAAATCAAATCACAATCCGCAGCGGCGGACAAAAGATTGTGCTGAGTTGGGAGGTTGGAATTTTTCCTCTGATTGTAATACACGACACTTATACTTAAAGCTAAGGCAACGATTATACACTACCGGTAAATACCTTTTAAACCTAATTTTATACTACATTTTAATTCCTTAATAATTTGTTAATAACTTTCCAACTTTATTTGTAGTCTGTTTTTTTTTTTTTTGTATTATGTTTATTGCTTTAATCATAAACTAACAAGCACTATGAAAAACCAATTCCTAATTTTTTTTATTTTCTCTTTATTTGCAACTTGTTTAACAGCGCAAACAAGTATTCAAATAACAGACATTGCTGTGTCGCCAAGGATGGAAATTGACACAATTACGGGACTACCCGTAGAAGATAATACCGAAAATTTATCGGTAATGTTTAAAATCAACGACATTTCGTTGGCAGAAAACGTATATGTATTAATAGGTACGGCAGAAAACACTGGAGATGTTATGAGTATTGCCGCTACAGTAAATTTATTCGATAGTGAATACTTTCTTGAATATGGCGGCAATTCGTATGCAATCAATGACAATGTAGTCGAGGCTCAGCTAAGACTGGACGAAACTCAGCTTGCAAGTTTTACCCACATCACCGCCTATGTTACAGACAGTCAAGAACAGGAAACTGAACATTTAGTATTCACCAAATAATTTTAAAGTTATGAAAAAGATATTTTTATACATTATATTAATGGTGATTACCACAATGGTTTTTGGCCAGAATGTTTATGTAGTTACCAAACCAACGGATCCGAATCCGTTTACTGACAAGTTTAATAACGATGATAACCTTTGCGATCCTGACATGTATGGAACTTTGCAATGGGCTATCAATAAAGTGAATTATAATGGTGGTGAAAGCCGAATTGAATTTAATATTCCTGGAAGTGGAGTACATGAGATTAGCTCAAATTCATACTTTCCACAGATCAAAAGTCCTGTTGTAATTGATGGAACTACACAGCCAGGATACACACTTGGCAATCCAACAGTTAAAATCATTGGACAGATGAAAACTCAGTATGGGTTTAATGTTTACAAAACGACTGTAACAATTAAGGGTTTGCATATTTCAAATTTTGCAAATTCTGCTATTCTACTAACAAAATGCTCGAATTCAAAAATCCTTGATAATAAGATTTGTAATATTGCATCAAGTGGATATGGACTTCAAGTTTTTGAAAGCAATTATACCGAGATCTATGGAAATAGAATTGAAATTGATGCACTACCTGCTTATGGACGTTCTGCGTTTGGAATCTTTGTTGATAAATCAGAATATTGCATTATCGGAGGAACCGAAGCTGGTAAAGCTAATACTATAGCAAACTGTTATAAAGCTGGAGTTTTTATTAATGGATATAAGTTTAATAAAGTATCTGGGAACATTATTTATAACAATCAAAAGGCGATTTTACTTGGCACAAATGCCAATGATAACATTCAACCTCCAGTAATTAACTCTTTCACCAACGGAATCCTCTC
>CAZOHR010000500.1:0-2347 GCA_964579045.1 uncultured Bacteroidales bacterium
ATTTTCCCGATTGCAACTTTCTTGTTTCTATATCTTAACACCAAGCTCACAAAGCAGAAATAAAATTTTAACTGGTAATAATAAATAAATCCATAATTAGTTAGTAGAATAAAGCATAAACCCATACTGCATTCATAATAAACTTGGGGAATTGTAAAGTAAATTAATTTAATTAAAGTAAATGAAACTGAATAAATATATAAAAATCCCTTTCTTAATATTGGTAGGAGTTGGTGCCGGATTATTGATTTCTAACTTATTTATCTTCTCTGATGATATAAAAGATGAAGACAAGACTGATATTATAAACACTGTTGGTTCTGATGTTCCATACAAGGTTTTTCAACCTTATATTCCAGATACTTTAACGTTTTGTGGCGAAGTAGTGCCACTGGAGAATTTCGATGTTTACGAAGCCCTCGATTTTGAGATGATTGCAAACACTTATCGTCATTCGTCAACAATGCTTTATATTAAGCGAGCTAACCGATATTTCCCAGAGATTGAAAAAATGCTCAAGCTGTATAACATCCCTGATGACATGAAATATCTTTGTGTTGCAGAAAGTGGCCTTGCAAATGTTGTAAGTCCAGCTGGAGCAGCAGGCTTTTGGCAATTTATGAAAGCTACTGCTGGCGAATATAAACTCACAGTAGGCAAAGATATCGACGAAAGATATGACAGAAACAAATCGCTTATAGCTGCTACAGAATATTTAACCAAAGCATATAGATATTTTGGCAGTTGGGCTCTGGTTGCAGCATCATACAATATGGGAATGGGTGGCCTAAAAAAAGATATGGATTTTCAACGTGTAAAAACATATTGGGATCTTAGCCTTAACGACGAAACCGCAAGATACGTTTACCGAATACTGGCACTAAAACTTATTATGTCCAACCCAGAATTATATGGTTTTGATATTGAAGAAAAGGACCTATACAAAGAAATTAAAACCTACGAAGTTACAGTAGATTCAAGCATAACAAATCTCGTACAGTTTGCTTTCAATCAAGGTACAAACTACAAAATGCTTAAGTACTTTAACCCTTGGATAATCGGAAATACTTTAACCAACACAACAAAAAAGGAATACAAAATTCTAATTCCTGAAAAAGGCGAAAGAAACTGCGATATTCCAGAATAATAAATAAAGAACAGGCTAAGAAATGGGTAAAAAAGATGGATTAATCTCTGTAAGAGGTGCGCGTGTTCACAATTTAAAAAATCTAGACGTAGATATTCCTCAGTACAAGTTGAGTGTAATCACTGGTTTGAGCGGTAGCGGAAAATCGTCACTTGCATTTGACACAATTTATGCAGAGGGACAACGCAGATACATGGAAACATTCTCTGCTTATGCTCGTCATTTTATAGGGAATATGGAACGTCCTGATGTTGATCTGATTTCAGGGCTAAGTCCAGTAATTGCAATAGAACAAAAAACTACTGTCAAAAATCCTCGTTCCACAGTAGGAACGATTACCGAAATTTACGATTACCTGCGCTTACTTTACGCTCGTGCCTCAACTGCTTATTCGCAAGCTACTGGCGAAAAGATGATTAAATACAGCGATGACCAGATTATTGACATCATTTGTAACGACTACGAAGGAAAAGCTGTTTATATTCTCGCGCCTTTAGTTGATGGTCGTAAAGGACATTACAAAGAACTGTTTGACAATTTACGCAAGAAAGGATTTATAAATGCTAGAGTCGATGGTGATATAGTTGAGATAGCATATAATTTAAAACTCGACAGATACAAAACCCACTTTGTGGAACTAGTTGTTGATAAAATGATTGTGAAGGAAAGCGATAAAGCCAGACTAAGAAAATCTCTCGACCTTGCAATGAATTTTGGTAAGGGAATAATTATGCTTCTCGAAAAAGATACGGAAAAACCAAGATTCTTCAGCCGTTTTTTAATGTGTCCAACTACAGGAATTTCGTATAAGGAGCCTGCACCACATAGCTTTTCATTTAATTCCCCTCAGGGAGCTTGTCCCAAATGTAACGGACTAGGAGTAATTGCCGATATTGATATTTCGAAAATTATTCCGGATAATTCCATGTCTATTTACGATGGCGGAATCGGTTTTATCGGAAAATATAAAAACTCTTTACAGTTTTGGATTCTCGAAGCATTAGCCGATAAAATGGAATTCTCAATAAAGACTCCAATAAACGAACTCTCTGAAGAATGTCTGGATGCTGTTTTATTTGGATATCCCGAGAGTCTAAGACTAAAAAACACTCCACTTGGCGAAACTTCAAATTATGCTGTTAGTTTCGATGGAATAATTAATCAGATAAAAGCGAAACAAGATGAAGAAGAGAGAGACCC
>CAZOHR010000501.1:0-2341 GCA_964579045.1 uncultured Bacteroidales bacterium
TTATGACAATGCATTCTTTGTTAGAACAGACAGATCCGACAATGTATTTATCTGCGGACAGACAAGAGCCGGAGGAACATCTTTAGTTCAAAATGCTGCATATTTTGTAGCAAATAGTGGACAATTTATTACAAAATTCACTCCCGATCTTTCGGATGTCGTTTGGTCAACTCAGTTTGGCACAGGCAACGGACGTCCTAATATTTCCATTACTGCTTTTGCAGTTGACGTGTGCGACAGGGTTTACCTTTCGGGCTGGGGAAGAGAATGGGTTTACTCCTATTATAATGCACAGGGAAGCTATTATACATGGACTGATCAATATGGAACAAAAGGCATGGCAGTAACTTCAGATGCAATACAGACTACTACAGACGGTCAGGATTTCTACGTGCTTGTTTTGAGTGAAGATGCAAGTGTGCTTGAGTATGCCAGTTTCTTTGGAGAAGTTCACTACACGTCATGCGGATACTCTGGTCACGATCATGTTGATGGTGGCACTAGTCGTTTCGATAAAAAAGGTCACGTTATTCAATCTGTTTGTGCTAGTTGCGGCGGTTGTCAGCAATTTCCCACATCGCCAAATCCTGGTGTTTGGTCAACTACCAATAATGCAACAAACTGTAATAACGCAGTGTTTAAAATCAGAATTATCGAAAATCTTGCTGAAGCAAATTTTGATCCTGTTCCTATCGGCTGTGCTCCTTACACAGTTCAGTTCAACAACACATCACAAGGCTCGACTTTTGTATGGAATTTTGGTGATGGAACTCCTCAAAGCTCGATTTTAAATCCCACACATACCTATACCGAAGGCGGTACTTATACCATAAGTTTAATTGTTGGAGACCCTCTCAGTTGTAATTATTATGATACAATCCAAAGAGTGATTACTGTAATTGAACCAGGCCAAAGTGACCTAGACGACCTTCAGGTTTGCCCAGGAGCAAGTGTAATTATTGGACCTGCCGGCGCATACCCAGCGGGAACAGGATTCTCTTGGGTTACTGGAACAAACTTAAGTAACTATCATATTCAGAATCCAGTAGCAAGCCCATCGCAAACAACTGATTATTTATTGGTGGCAACAGGGGTTTGTGTTGACAGCGTTTGGCAAACTGTGGTAGTTTACGAGCCTGATATAGATATTTTAGTATTTTCTGACACAACAATTTGTCCGGGAGGAACAGCAAATTTGTTTGCGACAAGCACTGGTACTGTTGATTCGTGGCAATGGGCTAACAGTCCATCATTCTCTTCAATATTATCAGTAAATCAAAACTACAGTGCTTCGCCAACAAATAATTCAGTTTATTATGTTCGTGCTCGCGAGAATGTATGTAATACTTTTGTTACTGGAAGTGTTGTTGTAAATATTCATGCTTTTAATTATAGCATAGTTCCAGACCAGATTATTTGTCCGGGCAACACGACCAATCTCACAATCAACAATCAAAATACGACTGATGTGCTTAGTTATTCATGGCAGCCAACAGCTCAGATTATTAGTGGAGAAACTACTGCCTCACCGTTGGTTGGACCAGCAAATAACACCACTTATTATGTAACAATTACTAATCAGATGGGTTGCACTACAACAAACCAGGTTGATGTAAGTGTTGATCAGCTTACTTTTAACAGTCCACTTTTAACTCATAATCCTTGTTTTAATGACTGTGAAGGAACGGCTTCTATTACAGCAACAGGAATTGCTCCTTTTGAGTATCAGTGGAGTACTGATGAAACTAACTCAGCTATATCAAATTTGTGTGCTGGAAATTACACAGTTACAGTTACTGATGGCAATGATTGTACTGCTACTACTTCAGTAAACATAACCCAACCAGCCCAGTTACTTGCTAATTTTACAAATGTAATTAATCCAGAATGTGATGGTGTTGGATATGGATCAGCTACAGTAAGCCCAAGTGGCGGAACATCTCCTTATAACTATTTGTGGTCTTTTGGTGGAAATCAGGCGACAAATAACCAATGTCTTATCGGAAACAATTCTGTAACTATTACAGATGCCAATAACTGTACGCGCGTAGAAACAATTTTTATGCCTTCGCCATCAACTCTAAGCTCAATAGTTTCAGATTCTGAAATGGTAAAATGTTTTAATAATTGTGATGGTTCTATAACTGTTACGGCAAGTTTGGGTTTACCTCCATACACATATAATTGGTCTAACGGAATGCACACTGCATCAATTACTGGATTATGTCCTGGACCTTATACCTGTACAATAGTAGATGCAGAAAATTGTGTTTCGCATTCGTATTTATTCATAACCGAACCAAATCTTTTAAATGGTGAAATTGAAATTGAACAACCGATT
>CAZOHR010000502.1:0-2337 GCA_964579045.1 uncultured Bacteroidales bacterium
GCAAAATCCGACAAATCGTTGAATAGTATAGGAATAATTTTTTTGTTTAAGAAAAGCGACATAAAATGTAGACATTCAACATATTGTGGTTTGCTTTTGATGCTAATCTACATATTGTTAATGTGCGGAATAATTAGCCTAAACAGAATAAATAGTGAAAATTATGTATAGGCAAAATCAACTTTACCATCATATTTCATTCAAAATTGATATGTTTTCTGGTGCTGCCAACATCATCAGAAGCCTTATCTATAAGGCTTATAACCCACCTGAAATGACTTGCTATTATCTGAATTCAGAGCGAATATGTACTAACAAAAAAAGTTAGAAAGGAATTCATTTATGGAACCGAAAAAAACAATCCTAATCCCGGCAACAGAAAATGCTTCAATAAAACCGCGGTCAGGGAAGAAGCGCGCAATTGTTTATTCACGTGTTATCAAATATACAGGTGCCGGGCTGCAGATCCGCAAGAAGGTGAATCGCCTGATAGCCAATCGCCCGGACTGGGAGATGTTAGGAGTAACAACAGATCTGTGTGAAACCCCCTTCCAGAAACCGACTCAAAAAACTCTTATGGGGATTATATGTGGTGTTATTGCTCGCAAAATGGAAATTCTAATAATTTATTCAGATGAGGTATCGGATGAGACAATGTACCTCCTTGAAATATTATATGAAATTTGCAAAAGAAGAAATGTAAGTGTTTACATAGCTGGTAATGATGTTTTAGTATCTGCCGAGGTTTTCACAAAAATTTGTGAATCAAAGGATATAAGTCCTGATAATATTTTTTATAAGAACATTGCTTCTAAGTCCTGGAAATAGTAAAGCTATGGTGCAAAAAAACAACTAAACAACTTTAAATTACACAGACTCATACTATTGTTATTCTATTTTCAGACAACGTAAAATACGTATTCCCCTCAAAGACTAAAAATGTTATTATAGTAACAGAGTTTTGGAATAAAAGTAAGGCTGGAAAATTATTTGCCCCAGAACTCAAAAAGTAAATAATTAAATATTTTGTAATTTGAGGTGAAAAAAGTGGCTGGATTTTCAATTATTATATTAGGAATTTTAGCAATTGTTTTTCTGATAGGTATTGGCACAAGCATTACAGGTTTGGTTTTATTAATAATATATATCGTAAAAAAGAAAAAATCAATAGTGAGAAAAGTCTTATTAATTTTAGGAATTATCTTTTTAGTTGTTGGAATTGTTATTGCTTCCATACCCCCTACTTTGTTGAAAATTGGGAATAACTTAGCGGTAGATAGTCATTATAACCCCAAATTATATCCTATTTCTAATGCAATTGCACATCATAATAATGGTAAGCTTAAAAGTTTGTTGAAAAGCGGGTTAAATCCTAATGAAGTTTGTGATGATCCTGCGATATTTACAGCTTGCAATTCTACCTATGCAAATTCAATAGCAGTGCAACTGTTGATCGATTATAATGTTAATATAAATGCTGTCCGTGAGGATAACGGATTTGGCGATATTTACCTTGCCAGTAATACTTTAATGAAATATATTTTTAGTAATATTATAAGTGGAACCGAATCAGAGCTTTATAAAATAATAAAAATTCTTCTTCAAAATGGATATGATGCAAATCAAACTGATAGTGGCGGTGCATCAGTGCTTATGTATGCCACATCGATTAGTTATTACAAAGTGTCAAACGGAGATTTTGATTTAGCCTTAAACGCAGTAAAACTTTTAATCGAACATAAAGCAAATGTTAATTCAAAAGACAATTATGGAAGAACTGTTCTAATGTGGGCGTGTGGTTCACATAATCCAAATGTTGATGCTTTTAATCAAGAAAAGCAATTACCGAAAGACATAACTGCCAAATATGGTTGCTCTGCTCCATTTGATTATAATCTAATAAAATATTTAATTGAAAGCGGAGCGGATATTCATGCAAAAGATAATTTTGGAAATACAGCTCTTGAGTATTTTAAACAGGCAGAGGAAAATGCAAAAGGCTGGGCAACTGACCCAACTATGGACATGAAGGCATATAAAGAAGAATGTATTAAAATTGAAGCGATATTGAAATAGGGCTCTTTTACAAATAACTCTGTCATTTCTCTAAAATCTCAAATTTAACAGGCTCATACCTTTTAGTATGAATTTTAGTTGCAGATTTATTTTAAAAACTATCCAACCTATCCCTCTTGGCACTGTACCGAGAAGATTTTCTGGCAATGCCATTATCACCATCAGTAATATTACTGCGTCTTGATTTTTCTTCTTGAACTTTCTCGAACTGTTCTTTTGATATTATTGCCGGATTGATGTTCGCTGATAAATATTTGTTTT
>CAZOHR010000503.1:0-1161 GCA_964579045.1 uncultured Bacteroidales bacterium
AACTGCAGATATGCAATATAAATTATCTACCCCAAGCGTATAAAACTCAGTCGTTTCCTGAATTTTTATCGGAGTATCAACTTTATTGGCAACATAAAAAACAGGTCTGTTCGACTTTCGAAGCATTGCAGAAACCTCTTCGTCCATCATATTAAGCCCTTCTTTTGCATCGAGCATAAAAACAAGTACATCAGCTTCTTCTATTGCCAAGTTTACTTGTCTGCGAATCTCTTCTTCAAAAATATCGTCCGAACCCACAACATAACCGCCTGTATCAATCACAGAAAAATGAATTCCGTTCCACTCAGAAACTCCGTAATGCCTGTCGCGCGTAACCCCACTTGTAGGATCTACAATTGCGGTTCTATCTCCAATAAGTCTGTTAAAAAAGGTAGATTTTCCGACGTTTGGCCTACCAACAATTGCTAAAATATTCGACATGTTGTTTTTAATTATTGTGCAAAGATACTATAATCATTCGTTTTCGTAGCCAAAACGTTTCAGCTGTTTGTCATCATCACGCCATTCCTTGGTAACTTTAACACTAAGTTCGAGGTAAATATGCTTTCCCAAAAATGCTTCTATATCTCTTCTGGCTGCTATTCCCAGTTTTTTTATGGCAGCTCCGTTATGTCCAATAATTATTGCTTTCTGCGATTCTCTAAGCACATGAACATTTGCTGTTATACTTGTAAGTCTGTCGGTTTCCTTAAAGGCATCAATAGCAACCTCAACAGAATAAGGTATTTCTTTATCAAATTGCAGAAGGATTTTTTCTCTTATTATCTCTGAAACAAAAAACCTTTCCGACCTGTCGGTAAGCTGATCTTTTTCATAATAAGGTGGATGCTCAGGCAGATATTCCACAATCTTCTGTTTCAGTACATCAATATTAAACTTATGAAGCGCGGAAACCGGTAAAACATAAGCTTTAGGGAAAATAGTCTTCCAAAATTCGTATCTTTCTTCAATATGTTTTTGTTCAAAGAGGTCAATTTTGTTTATCACCAAAATAGTCGGGACATCAGAACTGTTGATCTTTTCAAGAACTTCATTACTGTAGTTGTTCTCATCAGGTTCCACTAAGTACACAAAAACATCAGCATCATCAATTGCAATATGAATAAATTTCATCATCGACTTTTGAAGCCCGTATTTCGG
>CAZOHR010000503.1:1261-2337 GCA_964579045.1 uncultured Bacteroidales bacterium
ACAGAGTGCGGGATGGAGCAGTGGTAGCTCGTCGGGCTCATAACCCGAAGGTCATAGGTTCGAGTCCTATTCCCGCTACCTACAAAGGCTTGTAATAGCAATATTACAGGCCTTTTTCAATTGTTGGGGGTACGTTTGGGGGACGGATTATTAACCATTTGCATTTTACATCTTCAATTTCAAATTACAATATGCCGCATGAAACTTAGCAGGCGTTAGTGGCTTTGCATCTGTCTGTCATAAATATTTTTAATTTGTAAATCTCCAAATCCATAAATTCCTTCTCTGTTTGCAAATTCAGAGAAAACAATTTGAAATTCTTTCGACATGGTTTCGATTATTTCTTTTACCACCCTGTCAGGTCTGCCTAAAGTTTTATCTAACGGAAGTCTGTCAATTTGTGCTTGACAAACTTCTTCTAAATACTCAAAACAGTCAGATCGTTTTTTAGATAATTCCTTCAATTCATTCAAGTTTCCATTTTGATACGATGCCCACAAATTTACTCCTAATTCAATGTCCTTGGGTGCAAAGCGAATTTTTGAATGATAAGCCTGTTCGAGTTTTTCAGTATTGGCCACTCCAAAGCCTTTCCAAATGTATGCATTATTTTCAATTGTCGGAAAAACTCTAAAGATCTCTAGTGTCGGGTTATTTGCAAGAATTGAGATTACAAACCACATATTTGTCTGGCAAAACAAATCGTTCTCAAACCAAAGACAAACTTCGGAGTTGTCAGATAGTTTGTTTAATTTTTCAAATTCACTTACTGTTTTACTAAAATAGTCTTCCATCGGAACATTATAGGTCTCACCAATAAATTTTGCCCGGATTGTCCAAAAGTCAACGATATTGTCGGCATATACATTACCGTCAATCAAGCACTCTCTACAAACAATGAAGTCTTGATTAATCTTAGTTTGTCTTAATTGACCATACAAATAGTCTCCGTTTAATATGTGATACGTTGTCATTTTCCTGTTACTGTTGTCGGTTTTTGCATTGCCACTAACTTATGTCTTGATAAACCTTTATTCGCTCTGCAAATATATTTAGATTATTTCCAAAGTGACCTA
>CAZOHR010000504.1:0-1609 GCA_964579045.1 uncultured Bacteroidales bacterium
AATCTGAGTTTCCACCCTCACTTGGAGTCCAGTCAAAACCATGACAAGTTGCAAGATTTTGTTCCGATAAATCGTAGGTTGATAACCCAATTTTTTTCCAATACGATTCAGTTGCTGCGTATGTGGCAAAAGCCCAACAAGCACCTTCTAATCCCTGATTTTTGACAGGAGTAAGATATATTCCCCCGCTTACAGTTCTTAAATCGTAAGATGCAGGAAGTCCTTTGCTGGTGTTTGGAACCAATGAACCAAATTCTTTTACCAAAGGAGATGGAATTTCTCCCAGAAAGTATCCGCTTTGGGTTTGCATCGAAACTTCGCCATTACTCTTTTTTGCGAAATACTGGATAAATTCAGGATTTACAGGTTTTTGTGTAGGAATGTCCTGAGCAAATATTGCAATGCTCACAAAAAGTAAACCTAGTGACAGTAGATTTTTTTTCATATTTGTGTGTTTATAATTTTTAGCTTAATCTAATACTCAAATAAATAGACTATTCATGTTTAGAAAAGGTTGTTATATTACAAAAATAAAAAATTTCTGAATACGGATGGACAAAAACTAAAAATTATAATATCTAATCTTTATTAGCAAATCAAGATAAATTTAATTTAATTATTTAGTGTTATTCATATCTAACAGCATTTCGACACATTGCATGGAGCATGGGGCATAGGGCTAGTTTCGTGGGAATTTTAAAACTCTCCTAGATGTTGGAATTTTGCAACACTAGATACCGCAGAAATTCTGCACCATGCTCCATGCCATTTATTGTATCCCTAATCGGCATGATTTTTTTCTATCAGCGAACTTATTACAATTTAATTAAAATATTGTTAAAAGAGTTTCGCTAAACTTGGAAATGACTACTTTTACCAGAAATATTTAAAAAATTCAAAAATGAGAAGGTATTTTATTTTTTGTGGTTTATTAGTTTTGATTCTTATGGGAAATTCATGTAAACAAAAAGAAACTAAGTCAGTAGTGGTTGTAGCAAATCCTTTGTTACAAGAATGGAAAACGCCTTTTGGTGTTCCTCCTTTTGATCTTATTAAAAATGAGCATTATGAGCCAGCATTTGATGCGGCTATGAAAGAACAAAATGTTAACATTGAAAAGATTATTAGTAATTCTGCCGAGCCCGATTTTGTTAATACAATCGAAGCACTTGAATTTAGCGGGCTCCTATTGTCCAAAGTAAGTAGTGTGTTTTTTAATATGCTTTCGAGTAATACATCTGATAGCTTACAGGCAATGGCTCAAAGAGTATCGCCCAAATTATCGAAACATGGCGATGAAATAAGTATGAATCCAAAGCTTTTCGAAAAAGTAGAAAAAGTATATTTAAACAAGGAAAATCTAAATCTTGACAAAGAGCAATTGATGGTTCTTGAGTTAACATACAAAGGTTTTGTCAGAGGCGGAGCAAAGCTTAATGATACTGACAAAAAGCGTTTGATGGAGATAAATGAAAAGCTTTCTTCACTTGCACTAACTTTTAATGATAATTTATTGGCCGAAATCAATGATTACAAACTTGTGATCTCAGACAGTAAAGATCTTGCAGGATTGCCAGCTGCGGTAATAGATGCTGCTGCAATAACAGCA
>CAZOHR010000504.1:1619-2328 GCA_964579045.1 uncultured Bacteroidales bacterium
CAGCAAAAGAAAATAATCTTGAAGGTAAATGGATGTTTACATTGCATAATCCTAGCGTTTTGCCTTTTCTGCAATATGCCGAAAACAGAGAACTTCGTAAACAAATGCAGACCGCTTATGTAAACAAATGCAATAACGGCAACAAATATGACAATAATGCAATAGTGCTAGAACTTGCAGCATTGCGACTCGAAAAAGCAAAATTGCTCGGTTACGAAAACTATTCTGCTTTTGCTCTTGAAAACAACATGTCCAAAAATCAGGAAAATGTATATAAACTTCTTAATCAGTTATGGACTCCTGCTTTGAAGGTTGCTAACAAGGAAGCAGATAAGTACAGAGCAATGATGAAAAAAGAAGGAATTAATGATGATTTGCAAGCATGGGATTGGAGATACTATACCGAAAAAGTTCGAAAAGAAGAGTATAATCTCGATGAGGAAATGCTGAAACCATATTTTAAACTCGAAAATGTAAGAGATGGTGTCTTTGATGTTTCTGGTCGACTTTTTGGATTAAAATTCATTAAATCGGATAAAATTCCGGTTTATCATGCTGACGTTGAAGCATATGAGGTTACAGATTTAAATGGAAAACATGTGGCTGTTCTTTATATGGATTATTTTCCACGAGCAAGCAAAAGTGGAGGTGCTTGGATGAGCGATTTCAGAGGTCAGTATGTTTATAATGGAACAAACGTAAGCCCAGT
>CAZOHR010000505.1:0-2322 GCA_964579045.1 uncultured Bacteroidales bacterium
CTGGTAAACTAGACAGAGAAGATAATCCTTTGAGAAATGCTCCTCATACTCAGTTCGAGTGCGTTGGAACAGAATGGAATCACAAATATAGCCGCGAGCAAGCTGCTTTTCCACTCGAATGGGTTAAAGAGAATAAATTCTGGCCTTATGTAGGAAAAATCGACAGCGGTTATGGAGATAGGAATCTCATGTGCACCTGCGATCCAATGGAATCTTATATGTAATAATTGTCAACGAATAAATGAAAAACGCTCCGATAAGTCGGGGCGTTTTTTTTGCTTTATTTCTATCTTACTCCGTCGTAATACAAGCAGGATTAATATCAAAAATATGAATATTGAAAGTCTCAAGTGTTTTACCAAGGAATTTTGGATATTCATTCACAACAACTTCTAATCTCCAATCAGCGTTTGCTGAATATGGCGACACACAGTAGTTTTCCGTATCATCAGCCATAAACCGAATTCTAAAATCTTTATTATCTACCTTTCCAGTTATTACCACAGAATCACAGATTTTTTCCAATTCAACTTGTGGAGTTACCCACATATCAGCTGAGGTTTCGTAGAACTTTTCATAAGAATCGGGACCGATAGTAACTGAACGAGGCCTAATACTAGTGCTGTAATATCTGTCAACTTGAATACTATCAGTTGTATAATTATAAAATGCAAGTGCGTGGTTTTCGTACTCATCGGTACAAAATGTCAGAAACGTAGCTGAAACAATCAGTAAAGCTAGTATCAATTTATTTTTTGTATTATTCATAAATTAAATATTTTAATCGTGTCTTTCTAAATTCTTCAATACCAGCCTGCCATCCTTTTCTAATTTCCTCTTCAGGTACAGAACTTTCAATCTGTTTGCGGAACTCGGAGTATCCCGACAAGAGCTCAATGGAATTAGTTTTCTTAAAAAACTTGTCTTTTTCTGGAAACAGTTGATACATTTTAATAATTATGCCGATGTTAAGTTGGTCGTTTTGCCATTCAAATATAGAATTTCCCTCCGACATATCAAAACCATAGCACAATTGTCCGTTTAAAACTGGATCTGAAGCGCCTTCGTTAGGAAGAGGAGTAAAAGAAAAACTAGCTTCTTTAACACTACTAAGTAAAGGATGTCCCAAAATCTGGAACTGTTTATTAGTTCCCCTTCCCAAACTTAAATTAGTTGATTCAAAAAAACAAAGTGTAGGATATAATTCTATTGATCTATCATTTGGCAAATTTGGTGATGGCTTAACAGGAAGAGAGTATTTTTTATCATGTGTGTAATTTTTGCAAGGAACTACAGTAATGTCACATTGAATTCCATTTTTCAACCATTTTTCACCATTTATCATTTGACCATATTCGCCAATTGTCATCCCATAAACAACAGGTACTGGATGCATTCCAATAAAAGACCTATGATTTGCTGTGTCGAGAATTGCACCATCGATATAATGCGCATTTGGATTTGGTCTGTCCAAGATAATCACCGAGATATTACTTTCAGCACATGCTTCCATCACATAATGTAAAGTCTAAATATTATTATAATACATTACACCTACATCCTGCAAATCAAACACAACAACCTCAATATCAGCAAGTTGCTGGGCTGTAGGTTTCTTATTTTTTCCATACAGTGAAATTATCGGCAATCCCGTTTTTGGATCAGTAGAATTATCAACTTTCGCCCCAGCGTCAGCAGTTCCACGAAAACCATGCTCTGGACAGAATACTTTTACGACATTTTGTTTTAATGCAATTAAAGTATCAGCTAGATGAACACCATTAATCACTCCTGTTTGATTACTTACTATTCCAATCTTCTTTCCTTCGATTAATTTTAGATATTGCTCTGTTTGATATATTCCTGGATAAATTGTGGTATCCTTAGTAGTTGCGTTTACATTTCCTGAAACTGAAATATTTGTCTTACCAGTATTATTGCAGCACGTAAAGCCGATTATCAATACTATTATTAGTGGAATAAACCTTTTCATACTTAATGATTTTCACAAAAATAGAAACTTATTGAACCTTACAAATAGACTGCCTAAATAAGTTTAAAACAAAAAATTGTTAATTACAACAGATCGGTAAACGGTGACTTCGAGACAATTTCGATGAAAAATCGAAATCCCTCAGTCACCTTATCAGTAGGTCATTGGGTCGGTAAACGGTTATAGATTAGAGATTACAAATAATAAACATTTACAACTATGAACCTAAATAATTACGAAATATGTTTTATAACTTGGAATTCCCCTACTCTATTTAATTCTTAGTTTTTGCCCCAACTTCAAAGTTGTGAATTCTGTAATTCCGTTAA
>CAZOHR010000506.1:0-2320 GCA_964579045.1 uncultured Bacteroidales bacterium
TTGCAATAAATCTATCTGCCCAGAATTTTGCAAAAGATTCGATCAAACTCTACAAACATATCTCTTTTCTTAGTTCTGATAGCCTAGGTGGAAGGTCTGGAGGAAGTGATGATGAAAAAATTGCTGCTGATTATATTGCTATGCAGCTAAAAGCTTCGAAATTAAAACCGTATTTTGGAAAATCCTACTTTCAAACTTTTGAATTCAATTATGAATCACAGACTTTCTCGAGCCAGAATGTAGCTGCTTTCATCGACAATAAAGCGGACTCCACCATCATTATTATTTCTCATTACGATCACATTGGAAATGGTGGAAAATTATCTAAAAGCTTTGGATCAGACAAAATACATCCTGGTGCTGATGATAACGCTTCGGGCGTGGCTGCTAATCTTTTACTTGCAGAAAAAATCAAAAAATCAAAAAACAAGAAATACAATTTTATCTTTTTGTTCCTTGGTGCCCATGAAAAAGGACTTTTTGGCTCTCAGAACTTTCTCGAACAGAACCAAAACCTTATTCCATACGTTTGCTTGATAATCAACCTTGACATGATAGGTCGGTTGGACAAAAATACAAAAACAATGATTTTCGAAACGCAAAATTTTGCCATTTCAAACGCAAAACTATCTAACTATTCTGAAAATAATTTAACATTCCAAAATAAAGAAAAGCTAATTGGTGATCATACTGCATATGCAAATTCAGGAACAAAAACAATTATTTTAAGTTCGGGCATTCATTCCGATTATCACAAAACTTCGGACACAGCAGATAAAATCAATTATTTAGGAATTTCTGAAGTAATTGCTGTAGTGAAAAAACTGATTGAAGAATTGTAATTTTGCAAAAAAGTAATGTCAACAACCTGCAATACATGTACCCGACGATTAGTAGAACTCGCATATACAAAATCAATTTGGTTCAGATTTTTTCGTGAACCACTCAAATTGGGAATGCGACTAATGGTGAAACTCAAACGTATCAATATTGAACAATACAAAATCGCAAACGAAAACTGCATTAATTGCAACAGATTTTATAAAAACGCATTAAAAGACTATTCTCCATTATTTCGCTGGTTAAATAACAGAATTAATCCTGCTTTTGACAAATGGCTTGAACGAATCGTGAGCAATGAAGAAATTGAAATTGCAAAAAAACATGCTAGCGCAATTAAAGAAAATAAAGATTTGCCAAATGGATGGAATATGAGAAAAAACCTAAGTTATTGGAAAAAAATATAGCTTTGCAAATAAAAGATCGTTTATGAAAATAACAATTATAATTGAAACAAAAGAATTTGAAAAAGCATGGAATGCATTCCGATTTGCAGTAACCGCTAAAAAACAAGGGCATGAAACTAAAGTATTCCTCATGGGAGAGGCAGTTGAATGCGAAGGACTTGTGCATGAAAAATATAATGTTGATGAACAACTAAAAATCTTCGTAAATATTGGTGGAGAAATCCTAGCTTGTGGAACCTGCCTTAAATCTAGGAAACTTGAATCAACAGAATCATGCCCTATTTCTACAATGATAGATTGCGTCAACCTTGTAATTTGGGCGGATAAAACAATTACTTTTTAATTTTTGTGCTTTTTTCGTGCCACTATAAACATTTTTCTTGCAGGAGTGTTTATATTACAATATAATTCAGTATTTTTGTACTGTAAATATGAAAATGATTAAATCCATATTAAGCATGCTAATAGCGCTTGTTGTATTAACTTCGAGCAATGGATTTATTATTGAGAAATACTTGTGTCACGGTTGCAATCAAGAACATAACGAAATAGCATTTTTCGAATTCGGGGAAGTTAGTCATGAGCACTCTGATTGTGGTGAGTGTGTTGAAAATCATGGATCTTGCTCATGTCATGACGATGACCATCTTAAAAACAGCAAAATAAACTATTTCTCCCTCAATCAGTTATTCCTAAAAAACATTAAACAAACAAATTTTAAACAAATTGTCTCTTGTTTCGTCAATGATTTTAATACTGTATTTGTTTCCAATCTTCGAGAAGCATTCTTAAATAAACACATAAATCTTTCTTTAAAGCTACCACCATTAATTGCATCTGATGCAGGCAGCACAGTTTTCTGCGCTGTGATTTCCGTTTTCCGCTTTTGATACTGATATACCTACACAAAGAGGTAGTAATTCAGTAATAATTTAATTAATTTCAAAAATGAAAAAAATAACGAGTATAATCGTATTTATACTTGTTGGAATCACGGTAATCAAAGCCCAAGTAAGCGGTACGGTTTACGAAATGCAGGAAGAACAAAAGAAACCTCTATTCGGAGTAAACAT
>CAZOHR010000507.1:0-2319 GCA_964579045.1 uncultured Bacteroidales bacterium
TGTAGCTATTGGACGCCAAATTCTTTTTTTTAAATATAAAAGATAATTTCTTATCTCTTCATTTGACAATTTGGCTGGTGACTTATTGTAATGCTTATACAATCGCGTCACTGCTTCGAGATAGCTTTTTTGGGTTAATTCTGCCATACCCTTTAAAACCATCGCCGAGCCATGGAGAGCGAAGCGACGGCGAGAAGCCCGCGATAGCCGCGGGAACGAGCCGCTTTTGCGAGTCCCTAACATACCAACAACGGGTATGTTTTTTTATAAAGAAACCCTCCTACAAAATACTTTGTTCCCGTCTCAAAATCTGTAATCATAGAAATGCTCCAGCAATATAACCGTCTTCTCAATGGCGCCTACGTGCCCGAATGCGAGTCTGGTTTTAAAAGATTACGATTTTTTCATTGATGGAGCTGGTTTTTATTTCAGCTACCTCGTTTAAGAGATTTCCAGTTTTTCATAATCTTTTAAGCTGGAGCACTTCAATAATATTATACATGAGGAAAAAAATGGAAAAAGAATTATCGATTATGCAGCCAGATGCGGCTGGCATTGATATTGGATCCGAAGTCCATTACGTGTGAGTTCCGCAAGATCGAAGCGCTCAGCATATTAAAAAATTTAGCTGTTTTACCAGCGACATTATTAATATGTCTAATTGGCTAAAACAATGTAAAATTAAAACTGTTGCTATGGAATCTACAGGGGTTTATTGGATACCAGTTTTTCAAATATTAGAAAGCATAGGAGTCGCCGTTAACTCGTTAAACATTTCGGCCATCGTGACCCCGAAATGTACTCGTTAAAGCGGCGAATGATTTGTGCCTCGGCCGTCCTCGTCGGCAATACAGTGTACTTCGTACACTATGATTGCCTCTCAAGTGACTGGACGCTGACTAAAGATTTTTAGCACTCGCTTTGCTCTGCTAAAAATCGTCAGCTACCGAGGACTACTCGCCTTCGCCTGCGGCTCTCCGTGGCTCGCAGCGATGGTTTTGAAGTTATTTTGGTTAATGCTAAACATGTTAAAAATGTTCCCGGAAGAAAGACAGATGTTCAAGACAGTCAATGGTTACAACAATTGCATAGCTATGGATTATTGCGTGGTTCATTTCGCCCAAATGATGAAATTTGTGTGTTAAGAGGTTACATAAGGCAACGTGAAAATTTAATGAGAAGCGCAGCAAGGCATATACAAAGAATGCAAAAAGCTATGATTCAAATGAATCTGCATTTGCATAAAGTTATTACTGATATCACCGGAGATACCGGCATAAGGATTATTGGAGCGATTTTGAAAGGAGAAAAAGATCCGTGTAAATTAGCAAGTCTGAGAGGCCCACAAATCAAAAATGATGAACAAACAATAGCAAAAGCTTTGCAAGGAGATTATCGGGAAGAGCATTTATTTTCGCTAAAACAAGAATATGATTTGTATAATTTTTACCAAATAAAGATTGCTGAGTGTGATATCCAGATTGAACAATTTTATCAACGGATTGACTCAAAAATTAACCCTGAAGAAAAACCCCTCGAAAAACGTAAGTCTAGCGGCCGAAGATCTCATCCCAAATTTGATTTAAGAAAAGAATTATATCGTATGAGTGGAGAAGATTTTACCAAAATACCCGGATTGGATATATTGACATTGCAAACAATATTTTCTGAAGTTGGATTAGATATGGGTAAATGGAAATCGGAAAAACATTTTGCTTCTTGGCTAGGGTTGTCTCCTGCAAATAAGATAACAGGAGAAAAAATTTTTAGTACAAGAACTCGTAAAGTTATTAGCCGAGCTGCAACGGCTTTTCGATTAGCAGCTTTTGCAGCAATAAAAAGTAAAAGTGCGATTGGTGCTTATGGTAGAAGGCTAAAGTCTAGGTTAGGAGCTCCAAAATCGATTACAGCTGTTGCTAGGAAATTAGCATGTTTATTTTACAGGATGATGAGATATGGTGGTGCCTATGTTGAGCAAGGTATGAATTATTATGAACAACGCTACAATGAAAGAGTGGTTAAAAATTTGCAAAAAAGAGCTAAGGATCTTGGATTTGATCTAGTCAAAAAGGACGTATCGATGAGCTTGATAACATCCTGATAAATGCATATATTATTTTTAGTTTCTTAAGAGTGGAGACCGGCGGCGTCGAGTCATGGTGGCGTTTTTCAGCCGCCGGACATCCGCGGCAACTCAAACCAGTGTCGCAACTTTTTAGCGCAGTAGCTTGCAGGGATGTGCTACTGCGACCCTAAAAATTGCGACACACCGCGAAGAATCGTCCACAAAACAGCGCCACCTATGATTTTATCGAAATA
>CAZOHR010000508.1:0-2295 GCA_964579045.1 uncultured Bacteroidales bacterium
CAAGTTTGTTTGTTCCAAGCGCAAATTGTGGTGGAACACCTGCAAAAAGTAATGATGGTAAAGTGATTAGCCCTCCACCACCAGCAATGCTATCAATAAAACCAGCAATAAAAAATGCTAGGCAGAGTAGGAGTATTGTGGTGAGTGTGAAATCCATTAGATAATTTTTGCAAATATAAAAAAAGCCTGACACAAAATTGTGAACAGGCTTTTTATGTAAATTTTGAACTAAGTTTATTTGATAACCGTCATTTTAATAATTTTAACATCGGCAACAGGTCTGTCATTTGCGCCTTTTTCGACTGCTGCGATGAGGTCAATAATTTCAAGTCCTTCGATTACTTCACCAAAAACTGTGTATTGAGCATCGAGGTGAGGAACACCACCGGTTGTTGCATAAGCGTCGCGTTGTTCATCAGTAAACTCGGTAAACATCTGTTTCTCCATACTGTCCATTTGTAAATCGGTGTATGATTTTCCCTGAACTATATAAAATTGCGAACCAGAACTACGACGTTGTGGATTAGTTTGATCGCCAGTTCTTGCAGCAGCTAGAGCTCCTTTTTTGTGGAAATATTTTGGTGTAATTTCTGCTGGTAATGTATATCCAGGGCCACCATTGCCGAGAACTTTACCTGCAGGTGCATCTTTCGATTCTGGATCACCACCCTGTACCATAAATGAGCTAATTACACGGTGAAATAACAAACCATCATAGAAACCTGATTCTGCAAGTTTGATGAAATTGTCGCGGTGAACAGGGGTTTCGTCATATAGCATTACGACCATAGTTCCTTTTGTAGTTTCAATTTTTACTTTTGTTGATTGCGCAAAACTGATTCCAGTACAAATCATCAGAATTAAGCTAATAGCAAGAAATCTCTTCATAATTGTATCTTTTTAAGTTATAAATATTAAAATTTTAGCATGTAAAATTAGCAATAATTTTGCCAAAAGAAAATTTTGCAAAATCTCATTAAAAATTACCGAGATTTAGGCTGCTTACAGAAAATCCAGCTACTAGGAAAACAATAAGATAAATGACCACATAGATTATGGTTATTATCACGCCCCAAATTAAGGTAGCTTTTGCCCATGCCGATTTACTTGGGTTAGTGCCACTGCTAAAAGCCCAAACCAACAACATAATAAATCCAACCAATGGAATTCCCATTATAAACATTGAGAGCATCCATTCCCCAGTTTTTACTGGAGGGAAGGATTTTGCATTGTTATTCTGAGTTGAATATTGTGGTTGGTTCCCATAACCTTGTTGATATACAGGTTGTGGTTGTGGTGGCGACTGATATGTAGGTTGTGCAGGTTGCTGATATGGCTGCTGATAATTTTGTTGCGGTTGCTGCTGGTATTGTGGCTGACCAATTGGAGCAACCGGAGGAACTGGTTGTTGATATTGTGGCTGACTAACTGGAGAAGCAGGCTGTTGATATTGTGGCTGACTAACCGGAGGTACAGGCGGAACTGGCTGTTGATATTGTGGCTGACTATCTGGAGGAACAGGCGGAGCAACTTGTTGATTCTCCAATTGAGTATTTTGTTGTGCAGGCTCTGTGTTTATCCGTCTTTCGTTTTGTGGATCAGGATGGTTGAAATCTTGCATAGTTAAAATGTTTTTAGTTTGAAAATCAAAAATAAAGAAAAAAGTGACAGAAATTAATCAGAATGAAAATTTTGTTACTCTATTGTTGGATAAAATTTATTAAGAGCCACAGATTCACAGATTTTAAAAAGTAAATTTGATTAGACTACTTCCTATTTTCAAACTCAGCTTGAATAAGTTCATAAACCCCTCCCGATAAAGGCTAGATTATTTGTAATTATTTAGCTGAATCTTCTTCTTTTTTAACGTTTCCATATCCGCTTGGGCGGATGATGGAAAGTTAAAAGTATTCAGAAGGGTTTTCGACTTTATATTGCCGCTGCATAAACCCCGATTACGCAATAGAGAATAACAAAAATCGTAGATTTTTATTCTTCGGGACCGATTACCGTAAGGTGGCTGAGGGTTTTAACTTCGTTGCGCCTCACTTATCCGCCGCGGCGGAATCGAAGTGAAGGCTAAAGCCGTTGTTGATGTATAATTCTTTGTGAGAAAAAGTAAATCAACAAAATCTTAGTCAGTAAGAAATACAACAAAATGTCTCGAAGCCACCGCTTACTGCTTACAACTTTTACCGCTTACCGCTCACCATTTTTACCGTTTACCGCTTACAACTTTTACCGCTTACCGATTTTAATCAAAGAATGGATAATTTTTATCGAAGTAATTTACTG
>CAZOHR010000509.1:0-2285 GCA_964579045.1 uncultured Bacteroidales bacterium
CGAAGTAAATTATCATTGCGACAGCACAAGAGATGCGGGCGACTGGATTGAATTTGTTAATTTTGGGAACGGACCAATTGATATCTCTGGGTGGAAGTTCTTTGATAGTAATGTTCTTAATGAATTTCAATTTCCAGAAGGTACAATTGTGCAGCCTGGCGATAGACTTGTTTTAGCCGAAGATTTGGTTAAATTTAACTCACAACACGCTAGCCCAGATTATATTTGGGAAATGAATATGGGCTTTGGCAATTCGGGCGAAACATTAACTTTGTCCGATGATCTTGGCTTTGTTGTTAAAACTTTACATTATACCGACAGTTTGCCTTGGCCTGAGGCTGCAGATGGATATGGAAGAACTCTTGAAATAGTTAACAATTCTTATGATCCTGCATTACCAAGCAGTTGGTTTGCTGGATGTATAGGCGGTTCTCCAGGTGAAGCATATTCACCTTGTACTGAAGATATAATTATTACCGAGATTAATTATAATTCTGATGGCTCTGCAGATGCAGGCGATTGGATTGAACTACATAATGTGAGTGCAGAACAAATAAACTTGTCGAACTGGAAATTCCGTGATGATGATGATTTGCATACTTTTACTGTTAGCCCTGGAGTTGTTATACCGGGTGGTGGATATCTTGTAATCTATGCAAATTATGATAAGTTCTTGTCTCGTTTTCCTGGCGTGAGTAATATTACTGGCCCATTCGGTTTTGGCTTAGGTGGCACTGGTGATGCTGTTCGTCTGTTTGACCAAAATGGAAATCTTTATCAGTCTGTAATATACAGCAATCTTGCTCCTTGGCCTCAGGGTGCTGCAGGAAATGGTTATACTTTAGAATTAAGTGATTATAACGGTCGTTTCTGTGATGGCAGTAATTGGATTGACGGTTGTCCAGAAGGATCTCCAGGCGCAGCTTTGGTATTGCCTTGTAGCACAAATGTGCCAGAATTTGTTTCGGAAATGAAACTAACTGCATATCCAAATCCTACCACAGGAATATTTAGTATTTCTTGTGGAGGACTAACTGCTGGGGAGTATCGTATTACTTGTAAGAATATTTTTGGGCAAGTAATTTTCGAGGAGATAAAAGTTGTGGATAGCAATACTATACAGATGGAATTTTCATTTGAGACATATAGTGATGGATTATATTTCTTATCTGTTGAGTCAAAAGATGCAAAAGCTTCAGTAAAGATAATAAAGCAAAATAATTAATATTTTGATTTGTGATTAAACTGAGTTTTTTATTATAAAAATAAGGGAATGAAAGCGGTTTTATTTATTTTTATCTGTCTTGGACTTGAGGCAGTGGCACAGATTTATCCGCCATGCGGTCTTGATTATGGTAGTAGTGCGGATGAAACTAATATCTCCTACCAAATGAGATATGGAACTTTAGAAGATGCTGTGCAAGCAATTAACCAAGCTAAAAGTACACGAGGCGATTATCTTGGATGTCCGCAAACGGAGATAATCTACGATTTTCCTTCTACAGATGAGCCAACATTATCCCAAATAGCTGAAGTCTGGAATAATAATATTGCTCCCGAAATTTCTGCATACACAATGCAATGTCCAAGAATAGGCCGATACGAAAATAACTCTGCTTTGGGTGCATATTATGCAATGCAAGCTGGATATTTTACCGATACTGCAGTTTTAGCTGAAATTGCAACAATGATGTATTACCAGCAATATGCCGAATGGAATATCAGTGCTCCGAGTGAACGAAACAAAGGTGTTTATGCTTATGTCAACCTACCAGATTCTGACCCTTGTTATCCAGGCGGTGTCGTTGGACAAAATGTACAAATTCTATGTGACAACTTGCCTCAATACTGTGTAACATACACCGCTGGCGCTTTTGCTGGGGCAAATTTTGCAATTAGCGGACAGGACGATGCCAATAATTGGTTCGATGGCGGACTTGCTTATGACCACGGCTGGGTAGGAGTTCAGATGCTGGAAGCTCATCTTTTGCAATCTGATCCAGAAATAAAATTGAAATGTCTCGAATCTGCTTTGTTGGCTGGTCAATATGCAATTTCTGAGTATTGTGTAAAAAACCACAATTATACAGCAAAACTTATTTGGTTGCTAGCTCAATTATACGATCTTACTGGTGACGATGAATATAAAAACGAATTGAATTATAAACTGGATAAAAATCTGATTCCAGGAATTTTGTGGGATGAGAATAATGATGGAATTGTAGATGGAACTAATCCAGAAGTATATTTCTCTCATCTCACACCAGCTGCCGTGGCTCCAGGTA
>CAZOHR010000510.1:0-2282 GCA_964579045.1 uncultured Bacteroidales bacterium
GTCCATCATCATATCCAGCGCAAGAAATTGGAGTAACATCAATACTGGCAACTAAATCAGGTGATTGGTTTATCAGATAGCTAGTATTTGTTGCACATGAGTTTTCGTCAGTAATTGTAAGATGATATATTCCTTGTTCAAGATCTGTTAAATCTTGATTTGTGGAAAATGTGCCAGCACTTCCTTGTTTTACCCATTCATAGCTTAGAATTCCAAAACCACCACTTACTTCAATATCAATTTCACCAGTTGATTCACCATAACAATGAACATGTAGTAAGTCTTCCGAGATAATATCAATACCATCAGGTTCGGTTATTTCGTATGATTCCGTAATAGAACACATGTTGTTATCGGTAACAGTTACATCATACAATCCTGCTGGGGCATTTACAATGTCAAACTGAGCATTTACAAGTGTAGGAGCACTCCAAACAATTGCTAATGGTGCTGTTCCACCTACGGCAGTTATGTCGATACTTCCATTTGTGTCTCCACTACAATCATTATTCGTGATTATCTCCGAAATTGCAAGCTGTGTTGGTTCTGTAATTAATTGTGATCCGTTTAGTGAACAAGCATTTCCATCTGTAATAGTATAAGAATATGTGGCAGGAGCTAAACCAGAAATGGTGGCTGTACTTCCTGAAATATTCCAAGTATAAGTATATGGCAATGTGCCACCAGTTACAGTTAAACTAATACTTCCGTCGTCGGCACCAAAACAAGAAATATTTTCAAATGTCAAATCTTTGTCAAGTGCAGCAGGCTCAATAATTTGAGTGCCCAATATTCTATTACATCCACTGTTGTCCAATACTGTAACAGAGTATATACCAGCATTGAGATTTGTTCGGTTTAAAATTACAGTGTTTGAATTTTCCCAAGTATGAGAAGCAGGTTCGCTGTAGTTTAGCAAGATTCCACCTGAATTAGATCCGTTACAAAGAATCTGTGTAATGGTAATATTTGCATCTGTGATATTGTAATAATGAGGTAAGTACACAACAGAATCTGCAATAATACGTCCGAAGGCATTTTTAACGAGTAGGTGTTTGTAACCGCCTTTTTCAGTATTAAAGTTTGCTGAGGCCTGCCAGTTTTCTCCATTGTTGTCTGAATATGACGAACCCGCAGGTGCGGTGATAGTAACTATACCATTAGAACTGCTATAGCAAGTTGGAGCTGTTAATGTGGCAGCTATGTCTGATGAACAGTTAATGCAAATTTTAGCAAGTCCCATATCCGAAGATCCAGCCCAAATATAATTCTGATCAGAAGTTGTGGATAAAAAAGACACATCGAATATTACTGGAAAGGCTGTCCATCCACCATTAAAAGTCTGAACCTCACCATTATCGAACGAACAAATAATTCCAGGACCTATTTCAATAGCCGAAGTCATAGTTGCTGTTCCAGCATAAGGATGAAGAACACAATTTGCAGTTGTATTGTCAATATCAAAATATCTTAGAGAATAATTTGTGCCAAAATATTGTCCTAAAGAGCTATTTAAACATTTAGCTCCAGTCTCTGTTTGTAGTTCGGCACATCCAGTGAGAGTCGCATTAATATAAGTTGCACCGTTATAATATTGAATTGCGGAGTTTGTGAGATACCAAACTCTTCCATTTTCGTAATGAACTTGTTTTACATTATTATCTACAAGACCTTCTGTTATCCCAATTGTATCTGTAACAATTCCACCAGAAATCACAGTTACTTTATCGGCTGTTGCAACATAAACCACTCCAGCAGGGTCAGAAGTAATGCTGTTAATATATGAATTTGTTAGTCCTTGCGCAACATTTATAGTTGTGATAGTAGCACCATTTAGCTTACTTAATCCGTTAATAGTACCAATCCATACATTGTTATTAATATCTTTGTGAATAGCGGTAATCTCATTATTTGATAGGCCTTCTGCTGTTCTGTATGTCCTCCAGTGCAAATCGTCAACTCTATTTAGACCAGCTTTTGTTCCTATCCAAGTAATATCGTCATCGTCGGTATAAACAGTTGTAACTTCATCATCTACGAGATTTCGGTTTGTTCGATAAATAATAAACTGGTCGTTGTGGTCAAAAACTGTGACTCCGTTAAAAGGAGAGCTGCACCAAATTTTATTGTCAGCATCATTTGTAATTAGAATCTTATTTACTATGATATTTGTGAGCCCACTATCGTAATTGTAGGTTGTAAAGCCTGGATTATTGTATTTTGATAATCCTTGAGATGTTCCCACCCATATTTTTTGTTCAGAATCTTGTTGAATGCTTAAA
>CAZOHR010000511.1:0-2281 GCA_964579045.1 uncultured Bacteroidales bacterium
TAAAGCCAAAGCTTAAGATAACTTCGTTTCAGATTGCTTAATAAAGGCTCTCCCTGCATAGCTAATTACTAAATATGGCAGTCCACTCGATTATCGACTATGCATTTTTATCTCTTTGTCAATAAATTAAATAATTCCTCGTTAATATAATAATTTCCAGTACCTAATTTGTCTTTGCGCAGCATTTTATCTTCCGCTAATTTATTTAAATAATTTGCCGCAGTTAATCTTGATACTCCTAAATCATTTACAACAAATTCAATCTTTGTGTAAGGATGTTTAAATAAATTATTCAACAAATCCTGACTGTAAAATTTGTAATTATCTCGCAGTCTGTGCTTATAATTTAGCATCAGCTCCTTAATCTGAATAATCAAATCTATCGTTTCTCTTGCTGTTTGTTCTACTCCATTTATCATAAACAACAACCACTCTTCCCATAAATTTTCATCCCTAACCTTTTGTAAAAGTCGATAATAATCGGATTTATGCTTGATTATGTAATTACTCAAATATAAAATCGGTAAAGATTGAAGCTTTTCCTGAATCAAATATAATATGTTTATTATCCTGCCAGTCCTGCCATTTCCGTCATAAAACGGGTGAATACTCTCAAATTGAAAATGTATAATTGCCATCTTAATCAATGGGTCGCAATCCTGCATTTGCGGATCATTAATGTATTGCTCTAAGTTAGCCATTAAGGCCATTGTTTCATCATAATTCTGAGGTGGTGTGTAAATAGTCTCTCCGGTTGCAGCATTTTTCAAGGCTGTACCAGGCAATTTTCTGAATCCGGCTTTATTATCCTCTAATATTTCCTGAATCTGTAGAATACTATTATTCGTCAGTAATCCGGTATTTGAGATAAGTTCAAAGCCCTTTTTCAATGCCGAAATATAATTCTGAACCTCTTTTGCCTGAAGCGATTTAAATGCATCAAGATTCAATTCTGATTTAAATAAATCATCATGTGTTGTAATAATATTTTCAATTGCTGAACTGTCTTTTGCTTCTTGTAATCCAAGTGTGTTAATCAGAATATTTTGATTTGGGATTGTTGATGCAATTCCTTTTAACTCAGCCAATGCAGCATGCGCTGAAGGTAAAGCTTTTAATACCTTTTTAGATTCTAAGTCAACGTTTAACGGTAATTCTGTTAATCCCCAATTTGTCATTTGTAAAGATTATTTAAAATTCTATGCAAAGATAATTTGTTCTGTATAGAAATCAAAAAAATCTTTACATTAAAAAGTAGCACTGTATAAAAATCTCCTAAATCTATACACAGCAATCATCTGTTTTTTTGCATTTGCAATAAAGGCCGAAAGTGCTATAAATATTTCAAAATTACAATTATTTATCAATTAAGCAACAGCTTGGGTGGATTAATATTTCAAAAGGGTTCATTACGTAGGATATGAATCCAGCGTACTAAAAATCTTTTTTGTGCTGTAGTAACGTCCCGAAACATTAGCAAGTAACAAAACCTGCCCCGTTTTTCGGGAATGGAGTGAGAAGGAGGTTGTTGAGCGTAGCCGAAATTCTCTCCCTGCATAGCTAATTACTAAATATAGCAGTCCAATCGTTTAGCAGTGGTTTTTATTTTTCCGTTTTGTATTTCAAGAGTCTAATGATTTCACACAATCCATTTAAGGTTCCATAATAATATTCACCTTTTTTAAATTCTGGTACGAAATAGTTTTCAATTATCTTTTTAGTTTCTTCATCAGTTATAATTTTTTCAATTCCGTTACCATTTTGAATTCTAATTCTTCTGTAACCTTTTGAGATTCCAATTAAAATTCCATTTCCTTTTTCTGCTTTTCCGATTTGCCAGGTTTGGGCGATATGCAATGTTAAATCATCAAACTTTTCTTTAGCTGTTTTTATTGTATCTATTGTTACTATTGAAATTTCAATTGATGTTTCTTTTTCAAATTTTGATATAATACTATCAAGTTTTGTTTGTTCAATTTCAGAAAATAAGTTTTCATAATCATTTGTCCAACTTACAGGCTTTGGTAAATTATTCCAATAAATATCTCTAAATAGTTCAATAGATTTTATTCTCAGACTATCTTTTTCAACGATTTCTGTATTTTGTGCATTCAGATTCGTTACTAAAAAAAGGAAAAAAAGGGGAAAAAGAAGTTTTAATTTCATACGATTTTGTTGTTTATTTCATTTTGTTGTTAAATACCGCTTGAAGCAAAGTGCTGATTAACCAAAATCCCATTAGCTTTTCTGCCTAATGGGATTTTTTGTGATGGGGATTTCG
>CAZOHR010000512.1:0-2273 GCA_964579045.1 uncultured Bacteroidales bacterium
TCCACCCCACAGGAAACCATAAACACCAAGTCCAAGGATTACTTTTTAATCCAAAAAATTGGTCTATAAATTCCAGATTAACCGAAGTAAAACCAGCGAAGCATAAAATTAACAAAGATTGCAAAAATACACTTGTACTTAAACTATTGTTTCTCAAAGCAAAAATAAGAACAACAAAAAATGCAGTCACGACAACATAAACAAAAACATCCAGCTTTCCTCCTTGGAAAAAAGACGCGTCCTCAATACCAAATAAACGACTTTTAATTCCATTAGCATAAAAACGAAGTGGTATCCAAGCAAAATAAAACAAACATAAACTTAAATTACTTAATATAGATACCTGATGAATTTTTCCTGTATTATCTAGATATAAATAATAAAAAAACACACCCACAAATAAACATAAATTAACAACCGATAACCAAAATAAAACACCATAAAAAAATCGACTGTAAGACAAACATTTTTTTTGATTCTTAAAAATCTTTTTATAATCCAAAATGAATCTCATCCATGCTTGAAAAACTCGTTGCTTATTAGACCATTGTTCCTGTAACCAAAAAGCTAATTTATAGCCACCAATCTGGATAAGAAGAATACAAGCAAAACTCACGATAATTTGACCCACTCCCCCACTTAATCCAGTATCAGTCGACAAAAACTCTATACATTTACGAGAAATCATCGATGATTGAAATTCAACCGTCTTACTTCCTTGTTGAATCTGTTGAATAATTGACGCATCCATAATCACTTCAGCATTTCCATTTTTAATATCTTGCAAAAGAGAATCAGACAAATCACTAATTGATAACTCAATAACAGCTTGGGGAGAAATCTCAAATAACATCATTTGGTCAGATTTTAACTCAATTGATAGAGCATAAGTAGCTAGGCAGAATTAAACTTAAAACAGTGAGTTTCGTATCCTCCTTTTTGAGCGCGAGCTTCGATCCCTTGTTTAACAGCGAGCGCTAAATCGTACTCATCGGGAAAAATTTGACCTGCCAGTTCGTGAGTTTTCAATTGATGCCATTCAGTTTCAATAAGATTCATTTCAGAGGAATATTTGGGCAGTTGAAAGAAAAATAATCCTTGCTGCTGCCACTTATCCCAATACTCTCTGACTTGCTTGCTCGTATGAATGGGATGATTATCTTGAACGATGACGGTAATCTCCCCCGTCTTTTCAAAATGTTGGGCAGCGAGTTGGACTTGCCATTCGAGAAGCTTAATATTAAGTGTCCCCGTATAGAGAGCCTAATTTCAGTCCATAGTCAAAACTCACTCCCAGCGAGTAAAGTCCCAGAATATTTAATCTTTTTCCTCGTCTGTTAGTCTGTTCTAAGACTTTCTGCTCTCCAAGACGAGCATAAGTGTAGCTGACGGGACTCCAAAGAGAAAAACCTGATTCATCCAAAAATTTTAGACGGATTTCTCCGGCACTGTGCGCCCAGAACAACCAGTCTAAATCGGCTTTTTTAGCTAATTTAACTTGAGGATCATCACCATTGGGTTGTTTATATCTTGTTCTTTTCCAGACCCATCCTCTTGCTTTGAGAATTTTCCTTAATCTATCTTGACTCAAAACAACTTTTCGCTCTGTTGCTAGTTTTCGAGCTAATTGAGCCGCATTATAGGTTCGTGAATCTTCTTCTAGACATTTTTCCACATAAACTAGATCATCCTCTTTCCACTTCTTTTTTCTTCCTCTCCCCGTTTTTTCCCACAATCCTTCCATTCCTCGCTTTTTCCAACGATGGAAGCAATCTCGCACGGTGTGGGGCGATTTTCCCTTATATTGGGCTATCTTCTCCACTGACCATCCATAGTGCCTAAGTCGAATGATTTCGGCTCTCTCCTTGACCCTATAAGGAATTCCTGCAAGTTTTTGCAGTTCTAGCAGGTTTTGGTCTTCTTCTTCACTTAAATCAATTTTTAGAGGGGCTGGCAAGGTTTTATTCCTCCTCCATAAAGGGTTCTCTGCTATTTTATAAGTTTTTTCGCCTACCTACTTAACTGATTACTGTTCACTGATAACTGACCCCCCCCTGATTCCTCAACCCCGATCGCTACCTGCTGTTAGAATAGAGAATTGCGGTCAGACTGACGATAAAATTGAGAAGCTAAATCCTTGATTCTTAATAGTTGTTGAGAAACTTTCCGCCTACTATCGAAATTATCCGATAATATGGGCAACAGCGAGTTAGTCTATTCAGTCTGTTAAAATTGACCCCCGTTGGTCGTATTCGCGCACTGTCTAACCTTTA
>CAZOHR010000513.1:0-2271 GCA_964579045.1 uncultured Bacteroidales bacterium
CCACCGACCACCGACCACAAATTTTACCGACTAGCGATCTACTTAGTTTTTCTAAAAATCACTATCTTTGTAAATCTAAAACCTTGAAAAATGAAAAAATATCTATTCGCAATACTGATTTTGGCTTTTTCTGTTACAGCTTTTTCGCAAGACATTTGCCTTACACCCCTAGAGAAGGAATTGATGGATTTACTAAATCAGAAACGTGTCGAAAACGGCTTGTCTGAAGTTGAAATTTCGAAAGTATTGATGCTTACAGCCAATAAAAATGTAGAAGAGATTGTAACTCAGAGTTATCTAAACTTTAAACCAGAGAAATTTGGTGACTATTCTGGGCATTTTGAACAGATAAGATATTCAACATCTGCGTCAACAGCAAGTGCAATGGTTCAGTCTTTATTGCTTCCAAGTAAATATTCGAATTACCATACAATTATTCTTAACACTGGTGATATGCAGTCGTACAAATGGAATAGCGCTGGTATTTGCATTAGAGATAAGAATATTGTTATTATTTTTGGAGAACAGAAAGTGGCGGTAGAGCAGTACCCAATATGCGATGTGGAGAAGTATTTTAATGCTGAAGAAGTTCCTCAATTCCCGACTTTTAGCGCATACATTCCACAAGACGCTAAGATTTATATCTATGCCACAACTTATATGGGCGAAACACTTGATTATGAAATTAATACTTTGTCGTCGTATGTCGATAAAGGAACTTATCTCAATATTCCACTTGATGAGGCTTCTGTCGCATATTTTGAGCTATATATTGTTCCACAAATTGCAAGTATAGTTCCTACTGCGCCAATATATTTTAAGCTAGGAAGTGATGAAAAAGGAAAATTTGAAAAGACCATTGAGTTTAAAGGAAATTCTTTAGCTGAAATTAAAGCTTATCTTGCCACTGGTGCGGATATAAATGGGCTTAAGGCAGACGATGCTAACGGATATACTATGCTTCATCGCGCTGTAATGCATGATAATCTGGAGGCAGTTAAGTACTTGATGGAAAATGGTGCCAAGATAAATTTACTATCTTCGGATAAGGAAAATACAATATGTTTTTGCAAGAGTTCGGAGATGTTTAACTATCTAATTGCTTTTAATCCCGATTTAAATGTTCCAAATGCTGATGATATAACTTTGTTGCATTCTTACGCATTGGTGGGTTTGCTTGAGCCAATAAAGTATCTTGTAGAAGAAAAAAACTTTGATATTAATGCACAGGATAGGAGTGGAGGAACATCCTTACTTTATGCCGTTCAGTTTAAACAATTTGAGATAGCAGAATATCTTTTGTCAAAAGGAGCTAAGCAAATTCAAGGCTGGGGCGTATATCCAGTTCATGACGCGGTGGTAAATTCTGATTTTGAGATGTTGAAATTGTTGGTTAAATATGGTGCTGATATCAATGTAAAAGATGAAGAAGGAAATACTCCGCTTTATTTTGCCAAGATTTTTGCAGATGAGAATGCAGAGATTCTTGAATATCTTGTTAGTTTGGGAGCGAAATAAAAATTAAATAAAATATCCATGAAAATATTTGTGCTGGTTCTGTCAATTGTAGTATTTACATCTTGTATTAATACTCAAAAACTTGAGAATAGTAAAGATGACGAGCGAATACATTCTAACGATATAGATGAATCCGATTCTTATTTTTTAGTGGATTATCCTGTTTATACTTGGCTTCGACAGAATCCAGCGCAATTAGGTTGTTTCTTTGAACAAACTATTGGTTATCGAGATTCGCGATTTAATTGCGAAATTGGCGAATATCAAAATCATGGTGATCCTTGTGTGAAAACTGAGGAGTACTATGATGGGTTTAATCTGCCAGAATCAGTAGTGAAAGAAATGAGTCCAGTTATTTCTTCCATGACAATGGATTTTGAACATGGCGAGTTGCGAAGAATTTATATTGAATTCACCAGAGAACTTTCGGTAGATGAAATTTCAAACTATTTTAATATTCCAAAATCATTTATTGATAAACCACTAAACCTTATGAGCATTAGTCTAGATGATGGAGTCGATTATTTTAACTCAGGAGATAAATTCTCCAGTTCTATAACATTAGTAGGTTTTGAGCATATTGGTGCAGGTGAGGTAGATTGTGACTAGACGTTTTTTTAAAATTATGACGTATTATGTTAAAACAAGAATGTGTTTTTGTAAGATGTGGTCGGTGGTCTGTGGTCTGTGGTCTGTGGTCGGTAATCGGTAATCGGTAATCGGTAATCGGTAATCGGTAATCGGTAATCGGTA
>CAZOHR010000514.1:0-2271 GCA_964579045.1 uncultured Bacteroidales bacterium
GCTCCCTCTCTTGGACTTGAACCAAGGACCCTCCCGACTAAAAGTCGGGATGCTCTAACCAACCGAGCAGCTTTTTTAAAACAAAAAAAGCCTGAATTTCTTCAGGCTTTCTGCTCCCTCTCTTGGACTTGAACCAAGGACCCCCTGATTAACAGTCAGGTGCTCTAACCAACTGAGCTAAGAAGGAAAATTGCGTTGCAAAACTAATATTGTTTTTTATATTTGCAAAATATTTTTTCAAATTATTTTACAGATGACAAAAATTATAGCAATGGGAAATGCGCTTGTGGACGTGATGACAATGCTCAACGACGACCAAGTGCTTGATACTCTGGGACTTCCTAAAGGAAGCATGCAGCTTGTGGATTTAGAAACAAGTAATAAAGTTCAGGAAATAACTGATAATTTGCCAAAAAGCCTCGCAAGTGGTGGTTCTGCGGCAAATACTATCCGAAGCCTTGCAAGACTAGGCATTAGCACCGGTTATCTAGGAAAAATCGGCAGAGACAAAATGGGCGAATTTTTCACTCAAGATATGAAGAATACAGGAGTGAACACAAGATTAATCAAATCTGATACGCCAACAGGATTAGCAGTTGCTCTTGTTTCGAAGGATTCGGAGCGTACTTTTGCAACTTGTTTGGGTGCCGCTGCTGAATTAACTCCTGATGAAATTACAGAATCTATTTTTGAGGGTTATGATATTCTTCATGTTGAAGGTTACCTTATTTTTAACAATGAGCTTATCGAAAAAGCAATGCAAACTGCAAAAAATTGTGGATTGACAATTTCACTCGATTTAGCAAGTTACAATGTTGTAGAACTTAATCTCGAATTCTTAAAATATCTCACAGAAAAGTATGTGGATATCGTTTTTGCAAACGAGGAAGAAGCTAAAGCTTTTACTGGACATGAGCCACAAAGAGCTCTCGAAATGATTTCTGGTATTTGCGATATCGCCATTGTTAAAGTTGGCGAAGAAGGCTCTTATATCAAAAAAGGTAAAGAAGTTCACAAAGCAGGTGTTATAAAGGTTAAACCTATTGATTCTACTGGTGCTGGCGATAACTATGCTGCAGGATTTCTCTATGGAATGGTAAATAACTGGTCGTTAGACAGATGTGCAAAGGCTGGAGCAATTCTAGCTGGAAATGTTATTGAGGTTATTGGTGCAACAATGGACGAAAACCGCTGGGCAAATATTAAATATGAAGTGTCCAAATTGTAGAAATTGAAACTTGGTGGTCTAGACAGGATTGCCTCGGTGGCTGAGCCACGCTTTTTCGGTGGCTGAGCCTGTCGAAGCCACCGACAAAGAGGGTCGAAGCCACCGTTTTCTTCTTAAAACAAACCGTTTATTTCCGCGTCAATTTTATTAATAATTGTGCGCAAATCTTCAGGGCGCTGAGTGAAATCAAGATTGTCAACATCGACGATTAATAATTTGCCGCCTTTATAATTTGCAATCCAAGCTTCGTATCTTTCGTTTAAGCGTTTTAGATAATCCAAACGGATAGTATTTTCGTATTTACGTCCGCGTTGTTGGATTTGCTGTACCAGTTTAGGAACAGATGCACGAAGATAAATCAACAAATCAGGAGCTTCAACCAAAGTAGCCATAAGAGAGAACAAACTAAAATAGTTGTCAAAATCACGGGTAGTCATAAGCCCCATAGAATGTAGATTGGGAGCAAAAATATAAGAATCTTCGTATATTGTTCTGTCTTGAATTATGGTCTTACCAGATTTTCGTATCTCTAGAATCTGATTAAAACGACTGTTCAAAAAATAAACCTGTAGATTAAACGACCATCTCTGCATGTCGTCGTAAAAATCGTTCAGATATGGATTGTCATCAACATCCTCAAAATGGGGTGACCAACCGTAATTTTTTGCCAGAAGTTTTGTAAGTGTTGTTTTTCCGGCACCAATATTTCCTGCTACAGCTATATGCATAACTCTTCCTTTAGATTAATTTTCAATTTTTAAAAATAGAATTAATAAATGATTTCAAGAAAAAAAAATGCTAAAGAATTTTAAAAGTTATCAACGATTTTTCAGTGAGAATAAACAAAAAACTAGGTGCAATTTCGAAATGCAGTATTTTTAGGTCACTTAGCCTCATATTTTCGGTAAGTTGCCATTCCGAATCTACTTTAAAAATAATATTTTGCGATAGAACAAACAATTCATCGTTTATATAATCAAAACTTTCTACATTTTGCCAGTCAGGATTTTTGTAGAAGTTTCCAAATTTATCAAGAATTATCA
>CAZOHR010000515.1:0-2270 GCA_964579045.1 uncultured Bacteroidales bacterium
CACACTTGCCAACAGCCATTTTATTGCATTTAATTTGGTGGACCTTGGTGTTTTTATGCTTTGGTGGCAATCCCAAAAACCATATTCACATTATCGGCAAGTTTCCTTGAAATTCCCCTCAGTGGCTCCCCAAATTCAATCGACCGCTGTTCAAATGCAGCCGAAATCGAGGTATAGTACCACTGTTGATCACCCTTCGGGGCATTAAACCGCTCCCACAGTTTCTCACCCTTTAAAATAAAATCCTGCCTTATTGACTCTTATGTGAACGGCCAGGCCGGCGCCATTTATAAGCAACATGCACCACTCGTAAATCCGCTCCGTCCACCCGGTGAATGGAATGCCTATGATGTGATTTTTACTTCTCCGACATTTAATGCCGATGGTACGTACCGCATTAACCCGAGGGTAACAATCATGCTAAACGGTATCCTGATCCAGAATAACGCTGTTATCTCTAGGGCGACCCGAACAGAAATGGTTACGGCAAAAACCAAGGGCGGGATACAACTTCAGGATCATGGATGTAAAGTCAACTACAAAAACATTTGGATCAGGGAACTTAAGAATAAAATATTGCCAAATAACTTAGTTGCAACGAACAGATTATAGAACGGAAAGCCCGAACAATATCCATGACTTGCTTGTGCGGATGATTTTCAATTGTAAACCTTATTATATCAAGCAAATTCAATATCAATTAATCCTTTTTTCCAGCATAATCTCTTGCCGAACTATACAAATAATCTTCAGGATTTGCATCCAGCTCGGTGAGGATGGCAACTGATATGCCAAACGGATGTATATGCAAAAGGGGCGTTTCTGAAATAACGATGAGCAGGTGTATGGCAATCAGCTGAAGCAGTTAGTCACCTGTGCGAACTAGGCTGCAAGGATATCCGGCCTTTGTGGCAAGAGCAGAAATGGGATACAGAGAAATTGATGGCAATCTATAAAACGCTCCTGAGCAAGCTGCGTCATCGCTCACATAACGACTTTGATCTCTGGAACTCAAAATATCAGCCATGGAACTCGATGAAACTCTTAATTTACCGAAAACTGTACATTGTTATTTACCCATTACACTTAATCGTTCTGATGATATTAGAGCTGAGGATTTGGCGGTAAAAAAACAGAATTTTTCATAACAAGAAAATTAATTTTGATTTCCCTCAAAAAAATGATCTGATTAAATTAAACAAGTGATTTGTGGAGAAAGATTTTTCGTTGGACTAAAAAAATGCTTTTTTACGCGTTCTTTCGATTTTTCTTCAAAAACACGATTCTTTCCCTATTCTTTCCCTTTAAATGAAGAAACCAGCTGACAGTCAGCTGGTTTCAATCTACAATCGTACCCCTAACGGATCTTTTTTCCGAACCATTTCTTAATGACCTAGAGCTGATTTGGAATTTGAGAAACACGCTTCAACTTTATTAACGTATCATTAGGTATAAGCAAAAATACTTAGTAGTGCATAAATTCGCAGGAGAGGAGATCGGATTTCAGTATGTAAACCATGTCCTGTTGAGTATGTAATAAATAAACTTGAAAATGGAAGTTTAAATATTTCAACTTAGTGCGGATTTAATATCCAATGGATCCATTTATGACCTTTTGACTGCCAGTGAAAATTTCAAAATTCTATTGCGTTGATTATGTGGTAGATATAAATATGTAAAATCACGTAATATTGCATTTTTTAGCAATCAGGAACACAAAATTGGCACTCCAGAATTTCGATTTAAATTTTGTTAATATTGAGAATTTTGCTGGATGCGCAAAGTCGATTAACAGCTTATTTCACAAAATTGTTTGTGTAATAATCTGTTTTATTTTGGCAAATTTAATCAAAATTGAGTGAAAATGTAAAATCTTTCCAATCACTTACCAGAATCTCATACCAATTTATTTCTGGTATTCTGATTAAATGTTACCTTCGACAACAACATGAAAGATTAACGATGAAACAAAGCGATGACATAGATTCCATTCTTTTTAACAACATGCCAGTTGAGAACTTCTTAGGATTTACACCGACAGAAGTTCATTACTTACTGTATGATACCTTTGGTGAAAAATCACCCCTTCAATTTAGCAATGACCTTGATGACAGAACGCTTGACCAGATACCGCTTTTCCGCATAGCGGAGGAGTATTTGAAAATCATTCAGCGTGACAAACAAATTAAGCTGACACCTCTTGAAGCATTACCAAAAAAAGTAATGGTTGAGCTTTATGACAAAAAAATCCTACTTGACGAACATATTGA
>CAZOHR010000516.1:0-2268 GCA_964579045.1 uncultured Bacteroidales bacterium
TGTAGATTTTATGCTACTGATGCGGCAGGGAATGCAGATTCTACTTCAACAACCTGGTGTAATTAACTCCGACACCCGCAGAAAGTCTGTTGGTAAGTCGGTAACCAACTATCGGATTCACAGCAAAGTATGTGTATGAACCGAAAGAAAGTCCTAGGTCGCCACCCCAGAAAAACCGATTCGATGGCAAGGAATCTTTTTCGAGATATTGAGCTCGCAAGCCTCCCGAAAAAGCTAGTAGAAATAGAATCCCGAGTATCAACAGACATTTCTTATTCATTATTTTACTTTTTTTGGTGATTTTAAACTTTTATCATTACTTAAAATCGCCTGATAGAACACTTCTTCTATATTTGTACGCACATTCATTTTAATAATTTTCCAGTTTTCGGCATTTGGACATGCGCGGTTCGAATTAAAGACAAAAATCATATCATAATAAGGATCTGCCCAAACCATGGTTCCTGTATAACCACTGTGACCATAAGCAAGATGAGATGCATTACCGCTGCCTAAACCTTTTGTGGTATCTCCTGGAACTGGTTTATCCCATGCAAGTCCGCGACGATTTAAAGTGGAGTCAAACTGATATTTTGTAAACATATCAACTGTTTCCTCATTTATATACCTAACTCCCCCGTACTCTCCTTTGTTAAGAAACATCTGCATAATTTTGGCTACATCATTTGCTGAAGCAAACAAACCTGCATGACCGCTTACTCCTCCAAGCATTGAAGCTCCCTGGTCGTGGACATAACCATGAAGTTGTTGCTTTCGAAAAACCAAATCATTTTCCGATGGAGTGATTCTCGATTTATCAAAATACCTAAGTGGGTTGTAACACATGGTCCAAGCTCCTATGCTTGAATAAAATGTTTTATTTAGATATGTTTCAAACTGCTCACCACTAACTTTCTCAATAAAAATCGGAAATAAATAAAATCCTAAATCTGAATAAACATAATTTCCATATGTATTTTTGTCTGATTTTCTAATTGCTTCAAAGATACTGTCTTTATAACATTTAGAAAGATATAGTCCTTCTGCTACCTGAAATGGATAATCATCCGAGAATTTATCGCTATAATATTTTTGCCGAAGAGAGTCGGCCTTAATTGTTTCTTTATAAAATGGAACCCAAGATTTAAAACCAGCACGATGTGTTAGGATATCAAAAAAGGTAAAACTTGCTTTATCAGAATTCTGTAGCTCTTCTACGTATGTAGAAAGATTATCATTTAGTTTATATTTTTTCTCGTCATATAATTTCATTAATGCAGGTGTAGTACCCATAACTTTAGTAACTGACGCAAGGTCATATAGGTCAAAATCTGTTACTAATGTTTGGTTTGCATCGGTGTGGTACCCAAAAGACTTCTGATAGAAAACAATTCCTTTTCTTGCTCCCACAATCTGTCCTCCAGGAAAGGCTCCAGCTTGAATTGCTTCATTCATGATTGAATCCACTTTATATAGAAGATGAGAATCAACACCTGCTTCTTCTGGGACACGAGTGTATTTTAACCTGATTTTTTTTGTATCAGAGCCACTGCCCACAGGAAATCTAGGGTCAGAGGTTACTGGCAAACGCCCCAAAGCAGGAATTCCACCAAAAATTAACTGTGCAGAAAAATCATTAGTAATCTCCCAATCGTTGTACGAAACAACTAATGCTCCGCATTTATCAGCATTCTTAAAAAATGCTAAACTATATGGATTCGCGAAAACATCAAGTATTAAATTTGTTTTTAAAGTCAATGCATCGACAAACTCAATTGTTTCATCAGTAATCCCAAACTTTTTCGAAGCAGAATAACTGGTGTTGTGAATACCCGCAATTACAACATCATAGCCAGAAAGTTTCTCCAACAGCCCCTCTCTACCATATTTGGCAAGATCTGAAGTAAAATTATAGTCATCAGTTTTTGCATAATATTTTAATCTGTTTTGAAAACTACTGATTCCAATATTGCCAAAGCTTATAGTTGCAATCTTTAGTGTATCTAAGTTTTGTAATGGAATGAGCGAATTGTGATTTGAAACTAATGTAATCGAATTCTCAACTAGCCTTTGTTGCATTAGCAATGCGTCTTGGTTGTTCAAATCAGCACTTAGGTTCTCTTTTGACAATGGCTTAAAATTATTTAGTCCTGCCCAATATTTAGCCATCAAAACTTTTTTACATCGCTCGTCAATCTCTTCTTGGGTAATCAAACCATCGGCAATTGCTTTTTTTATCTCGCCAATAACAAGTTCAATATCATTAGG
>CAZOHR010000517.1:0-2249 GCA_964579045.1 uncultured Bacteroidales bacterium
GAAAAATCATCGAAGCTTTCGCGAAGCAAATCGTCAATATTGTTATAATTGTTGCTCATAGCTCACAGTTTTTTTAAGAATTAATTCATTTGCCTTGTCCATTAATGTTTTTCTGGCTCTTGAAAGCTGGGATTTTGATGTGTTGACGCTGATATTCAACTGATCTGCAATTTCTTTGTGCGAAAATCCATCAATTACGTAAAGATTAAGAACCATTCTGTAACCTTCGGGTAATTCTCCGATAAGTTTAAGAATTTGCTCCGGTCCAATACTTGCGTTCATAAGACGATTTTCGGTTTTTCTGTTATCATCTCCATCATCCTCATCTTCAAAATTTTCGTTTCCAGTTAATTCGGCAAAAACTATTTGCTTCTTTTTATTCAAAAAATTTATTGCTTGATTAACCATAATTCTCTTCATCCAAGCTTTAAAAGAACCTGTTTCGACAAAATTTCCGATGTTTTGCAAAATTTTTATAAATCCTTCCTGCAGTAAGTCATCTGCATCAGCTGTGTTTTTTGCGTAACGAAGACAAACCCCCCTAAGCATCGGTGCATACTTATCGAACAATGCCATCTGGAATTTATGGCGGTTGTTCTTACATCCTTCTATTATTTTGCTATCGTCGTACATAATGTCAACAAGATAACAATAAAATTTTAAAAGGTTGCATGGAATATTCAACTTTTTTTGAATGGCAGTGCTAACCAGTCATACTTAACATGTCATGTTCTGGGAATGCGAATTTATTTTTTTACAGTTTGCTTAACCTTTATACCATTAATTTGGTCAATCCATTTACGTTTTTCTTTATTAAACCTAGCCATATTAGCAGAATCTACAGGCTCAGCAGGCGGTGGATCAAAACTAAGCGGATCTATCTTCTTTCCATTTTCATGAACTTCGTAGTGCAGATGTGGTCCAGTTGACCAGCCAGTGCTTCCAACATAGCCAATAACATCGCCTTGATTAACCCGCTGTCCAACATTAAACGTCCCAAAAGAAGAAAAGTGCATATAAACAGTTGAATAAACACTATTATGCCTGATAACCACATAGTTGCCGGCTCCTGACTGGAAAGTACGCGTAACAATTGTTCCATCGGATGCGGCATAAACAGGGGTTCCCGAAGGTGCAGAAAAATCAACCGCAAAATGCTCTCCTACAGTCTGAAAAATCGGATGCATTCTCGCATTTGTATATCTAGAACTAATTCCTGTGTATTCCAATGGAGCTAACAAAAATGTTTTTCTCATGCTCATTCCCACAGTATCATAGAAACAGGTAACCGAATCCTGAATAAAAGGTATCGCCCATAACTCTTTCCCACCATGAAAGAAAACACCAGCTTTCACCTCGCCCATTCCTATACGTTTATCCTCAACATAATACTCATTATAAACAACCTTAAACCAATCACCCTTTTGAAGAGCATAAAAATCAACTGTCCATGCAAAAGTCTGTGATAATGCCAACGCCAACTCCCAACTGTAGTCATTGTCTATCATAGTTTGCCATAGCGAATATTTAATGACTCCCGATGCCTCTAGTGTAACAGTATCAACAGGTTTTCTGAGTTTTTCAATGATAATCGTATCTGGATTTCGAAAATCGTATTTAGTGAATTTGATATTTGAATTCTCATAAATAAATATTTTTGCTTGTGGAACTCCATTTATCAAAGTATCGGAAAAAACAGTATATAGATGATTTGGATTTATTGTTGTTGTATTAAAGGAATCCGTTGACATTCGCCCAATTTTATCTATCTGCTGGGCTGTAATTCCATATTTGCTTAAAATTGTACCTAAATAATCACCTTTTCTTACCGTATCAGTATAAAGTGTCCAACCTTCGAGTGGAATTCCATATTTCTCAGGGATTTTTTCTTCTACAACTTCAACCTCAACAGGTGCTTTCTTTAGTGTAATAAGCAAGATTGTGACTGTGATTGCTGCTAAAACTGCAATTATGATTATTATTAAAAGACGTTTCTTCTTCATTCGTAATGTTTTAGTTGGCTAAAGTAAAAATTATTTTTAAAAATATCATGTTATATAATTACAAATGAATTCTAAATAAGCCCAACTTGCAAAATATTCCAGATAACAGATATTCTTAACAGCAAATAATCGGACTTTTACAATTTGATACCTTAACAAATTATTAAGTTTTTTCTTCTAATGATGAACGGCAATATCAAACATCTGACTATTTTTGTTTTCATATTTTTAGAGAATGACACGCAT
>CAZOHR010000518.1:0-2237 GCA_964579045.1 uncultured Bacteroidales bacterium
ACAATTCTAATTGTTTCTTTATTTCTGCTTGTTCTTCCCGCTTTTTGGTCAGGCCTACGCTCGGAGCTTCGAATTCCATTTTGGTACTTAATCTGTTAATTTTTTGTTCGTAAATTCAATCAAGAACCCACTCTTTAAAATTATTAGCTTGTTACTTTAATTATAAATATTCCGTAACTTAATGACATTGACCGCACGATTGCACCTTGTGTGGATGAAATTTTTAAAACCAAACCTTGCAATCGGGCGGGAGCGGTGTTAAATATTCAGCCATCGACTATTTGAAAACTAAAAATAACTATTTCAAATTTTTATTACATTTGTATGTCATTTAAATTATAGAATAAAATCTGTTAGAATGCTTGCTTTCGTATTATTTGTAGTTTTATTGTGCTTTGATAAAATGGAACACAACATAAAAGAAATAAGCAGAAACAGTTGGCAAAAATACTACGTTATCTCAAACAGAAAAACAATATGAAAAAAAGTGAATACACTAGGGCAACTGCTGAATGTCGTTTTACAGAGTTGAAACCTAAATTTGTCAAGTATTTGAAAAACTATTTAGAAACTCATAATCTAAAAATTGATGAAAGTGAAATTTTTCAATGTTTTGAAACTACCAATCTGAAAAAAGGTTTTTTTGGAGGTACTAAAGTCAGTTACACTATAATGTGTGTTACAAAAAGATTTTTGTTTTGGGGAACAATTACTGACAAAGAGGAATCGGGAATTGCTGCTGCTCAATGGGCTGACATTTCTGAAATATGGGATTGGGAAACATCAGAACACGGTAAAATTATTGAGGATCATGGAATAAGAATTTTTGGGTTTATTTATCTTTCAAGTCATCGAGCTGAATGGTTTATAGGTCTTGGTGACGATGAAGCGGGGAAAAGATGCCGAACTTTGTTTAAAGAAATGATTATTAAATAATAACGAAACATTGTTGTCTGGAATAAATCCTAAAAACCACCGCTACCGCCCTAGCTACTGCAAGATTGCTTAGCTCCCGCACGATTTTATCTTGTGGGGATGAAATCTTTAAAACCACTCGATACAATCGTGCGTGAGCGGTGGTGGGAGCGGGAGCGATGATTTATACTATTTTACAAAATATATTTATCTTCTCCAAATTCATAAGTTTTATTCAATTCTGGAATTATGACTTTGACTTTTCCATCAAATCTTTTCTTTATTGATTCTGACATTGATAGCATATATGATTTTCTGGTTCGTGTAACGTAATTGTCTATTGGCAATGACATCTTTCCATCTTTAAAGATTAATGGTTTCATAAAATTATCCCAATGAAGAAATACAATGTTATTAGTTTTGATACGCTCTAAGACTTGGTGAATATATTTCTCACTATAAAACGGGTATAAAAACAAAACATCACACTTAGTCTCAAGGGTATTTTCTTTTCCAATATCTGTTAAAAATACAAAATCACCCATCGAAATTTTATATTGATAATCAATATCCATTTTGTAAGCACTTGATTTCATCGGATATGAAGCAATGCTTTTAATTTCGCCACTGCCATAGCCTGGAACTCTCATGTGAACAATCGGATTTGAGGCAACTGTTATTTCGGGCCAAACGATGGTTTTTTTAGTGTTAATTTGTATAAATTTATCATCAGGAACACCAGCAGCTTTTAAAATTTTAAAAGTATTTGCAGAGCCAGCAGCAATAGAATTTGTATTAGACATTATTGCGGCAACATCGCATAAGTGATCAAAATGCGAGTGTGTAATCAGGATATAATCTGCCTTTGGGATAAGTTCTTTAATTAATGCTTTGTTAGATTCGAGATTTCCAAACAATATCTTTTTGATAGGTTCCCTTGTTATATATGGATCAATCAGCAGTAGCTTATTTTGCAAATGTATCTCAACACCGGCAGTTCCCAACCAACGAAAATATATTTTATTTGAACTATGTTCGCACATAAATATTGCAAAATAATTGTAAAAATGAGCTTACAAATTTATAAAAATAAACCTAGTTGCTGCAGTAGTAAAAAACCCGCGAGAATAAACAAGTTTATGGCTTGTGTATTTTTCAGGTTGTCAGTTGAAATCGGTAATTATATTGTAAAATATTGATGGTGGATAAGGGGAATTTGGGGGAACTAACCGACTTGGAGTTTTGCTGCATCTTTCCATAAGTAAAGAGGCATTGGTTCATTTAATTCCCATTTTATACTCATTGGTTTTGACCCATAATAA
>CAZOHR010000519.1:0-1628 GCA_964579045.1 uncultured Bacteroidales bacterium
AAGCCAGACTTGAAGGCAAAAAACCAATTGCTGTAAGCTGTCAGGCTGACAATGTTGAGCTAGCTGTATCAGGCTCTATTGAGAAATTAAAAACTACTTTAAAGACAATACTTGGACGCACTGCAAGTCACTAAACACTATTGCAAAAATAGTGAAGACACATGTGTTTTTTGGGATACTGCAGAATCTAAGTTTCCATTGTTTATAAGGTTTTTATTTCGTGATCACAAACTATAAATACAAAATTCCTTAAAAACTAGTACCAAATTCTCATTCTTTTCCCCTCCAATTCAACAATATCCTAGAAATATTGGTGGCGTGGCGGTTTATTGCGTTTAGAAGTCCTAGTAGTTCGAGGTGAGTTTCGGAGCTTTGGGCTGTCTTTTCATTATTTTGTATTAAGCGCTCGTAATGGTGCTTTTCGAACTCTTCGGCTAAACCTGCATATTTCTTAAATTTCTGACGTACTAGCTCAGCTTTTTCCAAATTCACATCATGGAAAACTTCCATCGAACGACTGATTTGCTTCATAGCTTTTTCATGCATTATCAGCAATTCTGCTTTTCCTTCGTCTGAGAATTCTACATCATTTGCCAGCCATTTTACAGCCTGATGCCTGATATTTGTATTGATAATATCTCCAATCATTTCAAGTTCCTTCACAACATACATAATCTGAAATGCTTCATTCAGTTGCTGTTGATCTGAATTCTCAGAACTTACACTAACCAAATATTTATTGATTCTATCTTTTAGAAAATCAGTTTCACTTTCGATATGCTGCCATTTGTCCATGATTACTTCGTCGCGTTCGAGAAATGGTTTAAGTCCTAGACTAACCAGCCTTTTTACTTTGTGACTCATTCTTTCGGCTTCTTTTTTCGCTAAACTTAATGCCAAAGCAGGAGAAGAATTTACCGCAGAATTAATATATTTTAACTTGTAAAGTTCAGGTTTTACCTTGTCGGGTAGTAGTTTTACAATCAGTTTAGAAAGAAGATTTAAAAACGGGAATAGCAAAACTGCAAGTCCAATACTGAAAACTGTGTGTGCATTAGCTATTTGTCTTGGAACTGTCTGACTCATTATCTCAAACTCATTACCAGTTGTTGTGGCTTGAGGCGAAATGTTTTTTACAAATTCGGCATATTGAGGAATCCACCCAATTACAACCAACACTCCAATCAGTTTAAAAAAGGTATGTGCAAAAGCTACCCTTTGTGCTTCGCGACCAGAATTAAGACTGGCAACTATTGCGGTCATTCCTGTCCCAAGGTTTGTTCCAAGTATCAGTGGAATACAGGCTTCGATACTAAGAAATCCCTGAGAAGCAATTGTAATCATAATACCGATAAATGCAGCACTACTGTGAATTAGAGCAGTGAAGACGAAACCAACAATTATTCCGATAATCGGATTTTCGAGTTTTATCAGCAAGTCGACAAAGCCTTGGTAGGAGCGAAGAGGGTACATTGCTTCGGACATTATAAACATTCCGAAGAATAGCAGTCCTGCTCCCAAAACGGCTTTACCAATATTGTTTAATTTTATCTTTTTCGTAAAAATTATAAAACTAAAGCCGATTGCAACAATCACTAGAACTAAAATTAACATACTGAAATTGCGAA
>CAZOHR010000519.1:1638-2233 GCA_964579045.1 uncultured Bacteroidales bacterium
CTGCGCCTAAAATTGCTTTACCGATATTGTTAAGTTTTACCTTTTTTGTGAAAATTATAAAGCTAAAACCGATTGCGACAATTAGAAGAGCATAGTCGGTTATTTTAAGTGCTATAAGTTGAGCAGTAATTGTTGTTCCTATTGCAGCACCAAGCAACATCGAAAGTGTTTGGGCAAAACTCATCAGTCCGGCTTCGACAAATCCAACCAACATTACAGATGTTGCCGAACTGCTTTGCACAAGCATAGTAAGGATAATTCCGGCAAACAATCCGAGAAATTTATTTTGGGTAAATTTGCCGATAATGTTTCTCATTTTATTGCCAGCAGCAGCCTGCATACCCTTGCTCAAAATGTCCATCCCATAAAGGAAAACGGCCATTCCTCCCAATAAACCGATTATTAAAAATACAATCCATGATTTCTTGCGACCATTGACCTGATAAACCAGATTATTGGCATCGCAATCTTCGTTCGAAGAAACAAGTATTTCGTAAACTCCGTCCTTATCACCAACCTGAAAATAGTTTTCGGCTATCCCATCAGCATTGGTACAAACGTGCTGTTTATCTATTCTGTAACCAGTAGCATTTTT
>CAZOHR010000520.1:0-2224 GCA_964579045.1 uncultured Bacteroidales bacterium
AAGTCACCATTCCCATATTTTCCCATAGTTTTTCCCTACCATAATTCATCCTGCATACGAAAAACACCGTACACAGAATTAAGATTATACTCACCAAATTTAGCAGTAGCCCATTTGTTCATTCCGACATAGCTTAATGTTATTGCAATTCCCTGCTCATAATCCTTCCAGCAAATAAAGATTGCGCTATGTTCTATCTCATAAAACTGATAATTTACATGATATACCCAATCTCCGGGCTGCAACATCGATTTTTCAATGTAAGGACCCGATTTCTTAGTTAAAAAGATATCGTATTTTTTGTAGCTACCCGATTCAATTCTTGTAAAGACAGCATTCAGATAATCCCAGCATGAACCTTGAATTACTTTATTGTCAATATAAGACATTTTGTATGCAGTCTGCATAACTATATTTGCAGCAGCTGGACATGACTGACAAAAAGGAATGCCAGAATACCCACCGCTCAAACTAGAATCTTGTTCCAATATCCAAACAGAAACACTGTCTAAAGCAGAAACAGATTGCAACAAATCAACATCCCATATAGACCAAACTAGATTCTCACTTCCACTTGCGACTGTCACACTATCTTTATAATGAAAGTAAACACTCTGTGCTTTAATATCATTTGTGCCATTTATCACAAAAATGAAAAGTGAGAATATTAGAATTTTAATTCTTAGCTGCATTCATTGAATATTTGTTTGACTCAAATTCATTTTGCAAATTTAAGAATTTGTTATTCAATTATGTCAAAAATCGAAAAAGCTTTAAAATTTAACTAAGAGCAATGTGTTCCAATAATTGTTAATTTTGTAAACTATTAATACAGTTTAACACAATATGGAATTAACTTTAATGCAAATAATAGGTTACGTCGCGTCAATTATCATTGCGGTTTCGATGACAATGAGTTCTATCGTTAAATTCCGATGGATAAATCTTGTTGGAGCAATTACTTTTTCAACTTATGGGTTTATTATCGGAGCTTATCCAGTTGGGTTTCTCAATGGGTTTATTGTGGCTGTAGATATTTATTACCTTTATCTGATTTATTCGAAAAAAGAAAGTTTCGAAATTCTAGAAGTCAGACCTGAGAACAGATATCTTATTAGATTCCTAGAGTTTCACAATACTGATATTCAAAAACATTTTCCTGGATTTTCATATCAACCTGAGCTGAATACAGTGAGTTTCTTTGTCATGAGAGATATGCTCGTTGCTGGCGTTTTTCTTGCACACAAAGAGGACGATGATACTCTAAGAGTTGGTCTGGATTACGTAATTCCTAAGTATCGCGATTTTAAAAACGGTAAATACATTTATTTCAGACTGAAAAATCGTTTTACACAATCAAGTATCAAGAGAATTGTTGCGGATGGCAACAGTAAAACATACTCGATATATCTTAGGAAACAGGGATTTAAGGAAACTCGAGATGGTTTTTTTGAAAAAGAAATTGCTTTATAATTATGAAAATACTTATTAAAAACGGCACCATCGTAACTTCTACTCAATCAGAAATTACTGATGTATATATTGAAGATGGCAAGATTGTTAAAATCGGCTCTGGCCTTTCATGTCCAGAAAACTCAACAATTATTGATGCACAAAATAAGCTTGTAATCCCTGGAGGTATTGACCCACATGTTCACATGCAATTGCCAACTCCTGCAGGACCATCTTCGGATGATTTTAAAACTGGAAGTATCGCTGCACTTTATGGAGGAACAACAACTCTGCTTGATTTTGTCACTCCGTCAAAAGGTCAATCCCTAAACACAGCACTCGAACTAAGAATAGCAGAAGCAACTGGCGCATTAACAGATTATTCCTTTCATGTTAGTCCGGTTGAGTGGAGAGATTCTACATGCCAAGAGATAAAAGATTGCTTGAAGCACGGAATTACATCATTCAAAGTTTATCTCGCATACAAAAATTCTGTGGGGCTTAACTATGAGGATTTTTACCAAGTTTTACAAGTTGTTGGCAAAGCTGGTGGGTTAGTAACAATTCATTGCGAAGACGGTGACAAGGTTGATGAATTACGAAATAAATTTGCTGAAGATGGTAAAACTAGCCCTGAATTTCATGCAAAATCACGACCAGCAGAATTTGAAGCACTTGCAGTAAAAAATGCAATTGAACTTGCAAAGAAAGCTGACTGTCCTATATATATTGTACATGTTTCTTCTGAATTATCCCTTAAATATATTGCAGA
>CAZOHR010000521.1:0-2172 GCA_964579045.1 uncultured Bacteroidales bacterium
TTTTTCTAGCTTTGCATAAAATATTTATTCTGTAATTTCCAGATTTATTCAATTTGCCAAAGCAATGATACTAAACACTATTAGCCTGAGCACTCCAGTTTTTGTAATATCAATAATTTTGGTTTTATTGTTAATAGGGATTAGTACATTTCTTTTTATCCGTCTATACAATCTTGAAAATAAACAAAGCGAAATAAAGAGAAGATATTTTGAAATGGAAAATAAGATACAGGAATTACAATTAGAAACTCTTGAATCAAAGCTCAATCCGCATTTGTTTAAGAATATCCTAAATTCTATTCAATCACACGCATATCAGACATATTTTGCTTTGGACAAACTAGCACATATTCTTGATTATATTTTATATGAAAGTAAGAACAAGTTTGTAACTCCACAACAAGAAATAGAATTTGCAATAAATCTCATTGAAATTAATAAGATTAAAATCAGTCCTTTATTTGATGTAACAGTAAAAACAAAGATTAACGAAAATGAAGGAATATTCAAACAAAACCTTTTAGCACCTTTGATAAGTATTGAGATTATCGAAAATGCATTTAAACATGCAGATATTCAAAGAAAAGATTCTTTTATTTCCATAGTTTTTGAGTTCGCAGATGGTGTTTTTAAGCTTACTGTTGCAAATAAAATTTCGGAAAAAGCACCAATGAGAAAAGAAAAGAGTGGGATTGGCTTGGTAACAATGGAAAAAAGATTAAAACTTATTTATGGTAAAAATTATAGTTTTGAGACTTTTGTTGAAAATGATATTCATATAGCACATTTAAAAATCAACCTCCTTGAACACAAAGCTAAACTGTATAATATTGGATGATGAATTGCCCGGACTAGCATATTTGAAAATGCTCTGTGGTCAAATTTCTGAAATAGAGGTAATTAAGGCATATGATAGTCCAGAGTCATTTATTGAGGAATCAGAGAAACTAAATTTTGATTTTTGTATTTTAGATATTGAAATGCCTAGAATTAGTGGTCTTGAGGTGGCAAATTTATTTAAAAATAAACCAATAATTTTTACTACCGCGTATAAAGAATATGCTGCTGATGCTTTTGATTTGAACGCGGTTGATTATTTAATTAAGCCGATAAAACTCGAAAGATTAAAAATTGCTGTAGACAAAGTTATCGATAGGTTAAAGCATTCAAAAGAGAACAAAGTGTTGATTAGTTTGAATACCGAAAAAGGTAAAACATCAATTCTTAGTGAAAACATACTTTACATAACAGCATCAGAAATTGACAGTAGGGATAAAATTGCATTGTTGAGTAATGGCAGTAGGATTTTTATCAAGAATATGTCTTTCGAGAAACTTATGCAAGTTCTGCCTGTGAACGAATTTTGTCGAGTAAACAGAAAGGAGATTGTTGCTTTGTCGAGGATTACGGCCTATACAAATGAGAAAATACTGACAAACATAGTCTCTGACGCTGGGATTCTTTTAGCATTTCACATTGGAAATGGTTTTCGGCAAAATCTGTTTAATAAATCATTTTAACTTTCATTACATTTTTTGATTGTTTGATTACATTTTTTATGTTTTGCAATGCCAGAACACTAATAAAGTCATTGTATATACTTACTTTTGAAAAATGTAATAATCCAGCAATATAACATTAAAGAGTAGCGAGATGAAAAGATTTAAAAATGTTTTGTTTTACATTATTATAATTGGTGGTTTTGCAACTTTGATTTATTTTTTAATTCAAATTGGTGCAAAACAGGAAAATCCTGAAAAGATTGTTAGAATTTCATCTGAATCTTCACAGTGGTTTCAGTTTACAGGTACGATGAAGGAGAACGTCGGTCAACCTTTGGCGATTCTGCTTGCGCAAATCGTAACTATACTTATTGCTGCTAGATTTTTTGGATGGGTTTGCAAAAAGATTGGCCAGCCTGCAGTTATTGGTGAAATCATTGCAGGAATTGTTTTGGGTCCTTCTTTATTTGGTCTATATTTTCCTGAATTATTCAATGGATTATTTCCAGTTTCTTCGTTTGGCAATCTACAGTTCTTAAGTCAGATAGGTTTGATTTTATTTATGTTTATTGTAGGAATGGAATTAGATACTAAAATTCTAAAGACTAAGGCAAAAGATGCAGTAGTTATTAGTGGTACTAGTATCGTTGTGCCATTTGCGTTAGGGGTT
>CAZOHR010000522.1:0-2166 GCA_964579045.1 uncultured Bacteroidales bacterium
CAACTGCAAAATAACATAGTTATATATGGTTTTTTATTTTTCAAAATAGGGGCAATTCGTATAAGCTGCGAACCACAAGTTTGGAGCCACGGACCATTGTATAGCACAAGCGGTTCCAACCATGCTTTTTTTATTTTACACGAATTTTCACGAACAGCAACAGCCCTTACTTCGATAAACTCATTACTTCGCAACGAAGTTATGGCTTTCGCAATCAACAAAGTTGATTGCGTATGACATAAAAGATTAACATCAATGATTGGATACGGTGAGTATGGTCGAACAGCTTCAATTCGTGTAAATTCGTGTAATTCGCGTTAAATAAAAGAAGGCGCCAGCAACCAATCTGCCTGATGACGATTTGGTTGGTAGTTGTTTAATTAGATATTCGTTTAATTATTGACCAGTAGCTTTAGTAATTAATCCAGCCAGCTAAATATTTGCATACCATCAATAAATTACCAAAGACAGAATAAACTTTTAAGACATCTTTAACAATAAATCGTTTATTCATAACTTGAATTCAATAAAGCATTGAGAATAATAAATATCTTTGTCGAAATTTAATTTTTACCCTTGCAACAAAACGACAAATATCTGTTTGAAGAATTAAAAGCTGGCAACAAAACGGCTTTTGAGCAGATTTTTAGGTTTTATTATCAGGATTTATGCCGATTTGCAATGTTTCTATCTTTGAGTCCCGAAGACGCTGAGGAGATTGTTCAGGAGATGTTTTTTAAGTTATGGCAAAATCACACTTCACTTACCGTACCAGTTGCAGTAAAATCATATTTATACGCTTCTGTGAAAAATGCAGTACTAAACAAGCATAAACACGAAAAAGTAAAATCAGCATTTATAGAATCTAATTCGAGCTTAGAGTTTGACCTAGACTCTTCCGAAATTATGGAAAATGCGGAATCTCTAAAAAATATTGAAAATGCAATAAATCAATTACCCGAGAAAAGACGAGAAGTCTTTATTAAGTGTAAAATTGATGGTTTAAAATACAAAGACATTGCCGACGAACTGGGCATATCAATTAAAACAGTCGAGAATCAAATGGGAGAAGCTCTAAAGTTCTTACGACACAAACTTTCGGGAAAAGAATTTATTGTTGCATTATTACTTTCTAACATTTTGATTAATAGCGAATTTGTAATAGGGGTTTTTAACAACATGATTGTCATTATTTAGAAATGCATTTCGAAAACAACATACCAGATTACGAACTACTAGCAAAATATCTTGCTGGAGAAGCTTCTGCTGAAGAAAAATCTTCTATTGAAACTTGGGTAAATGCTGGTAATCAGAAGGAGTTTAGCAAAATAAAAGCTGTGTGGATTGCATCCGATTCTGCATCTAAAGTTTTTGATGTTGATTCGGCACTTAATAAAGTAAACCTTAAAATAAAAGAGTCTGATTCGAGCAAAAGAAGAAGCTTATACAGAATATTTGGCGCAATAGCAGCAATTTTAATGATTATTGCAATTCCTCTACTACTACTTAATAACAAATCTGGAAATTCAGAAAACAAAATGATTAGCTTTGCTTCTGAGGATTCTATAGCAAAAATAAGTCTTGATGATGGTTCAAACCTTACTCTAAATTCAAATTCATCAATAGAATATTCTAATGACTTTAAAAATAACCGGAGAATTATACTAAGTGGTGAAGCATATTTTGAGGTTGCACATATTGATAATCAAAATAAGTTTATTGTCGAAGCAAAAGATTTTGAGATAACTGTAGTTGGAACTAAGTTTAATGTTACTGCAATCGAAAACTCTGACATTATTGAAGTGAGTGTAACCGAAGGTATTGTAAAAGTTAGACAGAAAGATTCCGATGATTTTATTGAAATTAACAAGGATGAAAAAGTCAGTTTTAACTGTGTAACAAAAGAAATCACTAAAAGCAGCAGCACCTGCGAAAACGACATATTCTGGATTACAAAAAAAATAGTATTCAATAATGCTCAAATATCAGAAGTTGCCTCTACCCTTTCGTCTGTTTATGGAATCGATGTAGTTATAGGTCTTACCGACACTGATAGTCTAAGACTAAACACATCATTTGAGAACAACAGTCTAGAGGAAGTAATAAAGATTCTTGAGCTCACACTCGACATAAAGATTAATAAAACAGGAAACTCAATTACCTTTA
>CAZOHR010000523.1:0-2158 GCA_964579045.1 uncultured Bacteroidales bacterium
CAAGTTTTGTAGTTGAAACCAAACGTCCGTCAGCAGTGAAAACAAACAAACTACATTCTTGAATATCTTCCAAACAGAAGTTTACGAAATCTGTTGCTGGATTTGGATATATTTTAAGTTTTGAACTCATTGGAGTATTAACATAACTTAGGAATGCATATCTGAAAGTCATACTGTAAATAGAGTCATAAGCAGAATTATATTCTATCTCAAGTAGCGGATTCTTCCAACCGTTTGTCCAGTATGAATGTGTATTTACGGTGTCAACCATTGGTAATTCCATTGGTAGTTGGTCTCCTATACCAGGGATATCGCTTAGTGAAGTATAAGAACCTCCAAATTTGCTTCTAAGTTGAACATCAAAAGATGTCATCATTCTTCTGTTTTCGCGCAAATACTGAAATGTACCGTTCTGATTTGAGTCTCCAACAAACTGAATTTCACCATATTCGTCGAATGTTGTATTTATTTTTGCATCCATGAAAAATCTTACAGTATCAAATACCATTGCAAGCTGTGCATACGTATCAGCAGGTATTATTGCTTCAAACAGTGAAATAGGTTGTTTGTCAAAAGCAACACCTTGGTCAAGGGTATAATCTTCAAACTCGGCTGGGAATTCTGTCATAACAAGGTTGTCAACAAACTCAAGATTCATAATATCTCCAGTAAAAGGAAGTTCGCCCTGCATACCCATAAGTTCTACATTTGCTTCAGTAATTTTGAGGTGCATTACAAAACCATCTCTTGTGTTAAATGCACAAGTTGCTTCAGTAAACAATCCTTCTGGATCTGTTTCAGATGATGGGAAATATCTGAGTGTGTCAAGTAAAACCAGTGGGAATTCTGTCTGGTCATCAAAAATTGTATCAACAGGCATAACACTGTCTCTGTGTATGCTATTTCCTTCTTGCTCGAATGCATAATAGATTCTTGGTATAGAATCGTTTACATCAACAAAATCGGCTCTATTAATTGTAATTTGAGCAAAAAGACTAATGCCTGATATTGCTAAAAGGCATAACAGTAAACATTTTTTCATATTTGAATGTGGTTTTGGGATTCTTTAGTCTCTACTGAAAGACAGTTTGTTCGTTAACTTCAATTTTCGACTCAATAGTCTTTGCGTTTTCAAGGATTAAAATTCCAATACCTCTTCTTGCAAATGGATGGTCGCGATCAGTACCAACTGTAACTTCAACTTTATAAATGGCTTCGTATTTAAAGTCATAATAAACTTTACCTTCGGAATTGGTCCATTGAGTGTCTGCTACAGGTTTTGCTTCGTTTAACAAATATACAACAGTATGAGCACTGTCAGAATTTGCGGCTTTAACAATAACCATTGCGTCTTCAATGGCAATCCCGTCTTCATCCACTACATAAACAACAGCTTTAGGTGGTGCCTCTGGTTTACAGCTGTAGTTCGTTAATACAATTCCTGTAAGGATTGTAAGAATCACTGAAACATAAATAAATCTCTTCATAATGTGTAATAATTTGTTTACTTTTGTAACTTACAATATTAGTAATTTATTTTTTACAAATCAAATAAAATTTTATGAATAAAAATAATATTTTTTTTATACTCTTATTTTTCATTTTACTTTTATTTAATTCGTGCTCTATACTGAATAATCCTACAAAAATCAAGACTTACATAATGGTTACCACAACAAAAGGCGAATTCGTTATTGGTCTATATGAAGGAACACCACAACATAAATCAAATTTTTTATCAAACATAAATACTGAGTTCTATGATTCAACTCTTGTGTATTCTGTTATACAAAACGGATTAGTTAAGTTTGGGTTGCCTGTTGATGAGCCTAAAGAAGAAGATTATTTAAAAGAAAACTTGGCTAATACTAATTTAAAGCCAGAAATTAACTCCAAATTGATTAATAAAAAAGGGGCAGTCGCAATGATAAGAATGCCGGATGAAAGTAATCCTGATAAAATTTCCGACAAATATTTGTTTTATGTGGTTGAGGGAGTTAAAGCTGACGAAAAATTGCTTAAAACACTCGAAGCGAATAGAAATGCTCCAATTATTGCCGAATATATTAGTGTTTATCTTAACGAACCAGGAAATTCTGTTTATAAGGATAGCCTCGATTTTTACCGTTCAGGCAAGAAAAATGATGAATGGAACCGA
>CAZOHR010000524.1:0-2156 GCA_964579045.1 uncultured Bacteroidales bacterium
GTTCTTCTCGCTTTATTATTGGCTCTTCAAGAGGTTTAATAATAGTTTCAACTTTTACTTCTTCAACATGTACAGCTTGTTCTGTCTCAGCGATGGGCTCATCATCATCAAAGCTATCAGCAAATTCGACGACAAATTCATCAATTATTTCAGGAGCTATCTCTATTGGAACTTCTACCACTTCTGGAATTGCAACCACCTCTGGTTCTTGTATTTTCTCAGGAGTAATTACTTCTGGCTCTACAACTTTTTCAATAGGAATTGCGATTGGTTGAACCTCTTTATTAAACTCAACTTTCACAGGCTCCTCATTTGTGGCAATCTGAACCTTAGAATTGGACACTGGTTTGAAGTCAGACTCAGAACTGTTGTTGTCATAATCCAAGACTTCAAGATATAAATCACGAATTTTTTGTAGCAATATATCCTTTTCAATCCTAGATAGATTGTCACTTTCAACTGTGTTGAGAAATAAAGATATTTTTTTTAGTTTTTCTTTTAAACTTATTATCTTTTCCATGCTAAATAATTTTCTAAATTTGTGATTAATATTTTTTACAAAATTAGAAAAATAATTTAAAATGTTTCTTGAACAACCGAGAAAAGGTGAACCAAAAAAAGGATGGATTGAAGTCATTGCTGGATCGATGTTTTCGGGCAAAACTGAGGAGTTAATCAGACGTTTGCGTCGTGCCGAGTTTGCAAAACAAAAGGTGGAGATTTTCAAACCAACTATTGATGTAAGATATAGCGAAGAAGAAGTTGTATCTCACAATGCCACATCTATCCGCTCTACTCCTGTTCCATCGTCACAAAACATTCTATTGCTTACTGGCGATGTAGATGTAGTGGGAATTGACGAAGCTCAGTTTTTTGATGCTGGGATTGTCGAAGTTTGTGTAAAACTTGCCGATCAGGGAATAAGAGTAATTGTTGCAGGTTTGGATATGGATTTTCAAGGAAGACCTTTTGGCCCAATGCCAGCATTATTTGCTGTAGCCGAATATGTTACTAAAGTTCATGCGGTTTGTATGCATTGTGGTGATTTGGCTCAGTATTCTCACCGAAAATCGGATAGCAAAGCCACAGTAGTTTTAGGTGAAAAAGACATTTACGAACCTTTGTGCCGTCGCTGTTATATTGACACAAAATCAGACTAAAGCTAATGCAATCATATTCGCTAAGAAATATTTCAGATTTTGTTTCTGGTCAGTTTTTTGGAGCTGAGGGTAATAGCTTTATCAAAATTATCACTGATAGCCGTAAAATAAGTCAATTTAATGAGACTTTATTTGTTGCAATACCAGGCGAACAGCACGATGGGCATATCTTCATTCCAGAACTTTACCTAAAAGGTGTTAGGTCATTTATTATCAGCAAAAAAATCGATTTTTCAAAATATCCACAGGCTTCCTTTTACCTAGTCGAAAACCCTGTAATGGCAATGCAAGAGTTAGCAGGAAATAAACGACAACACTACCATAACCCAGTAATTGCTATTAGCGGAAGCAATGGTAAAACTATCGTTAAGGAGTGGCTTTATTGGATTTTGAGTCCTTACTACAGAATTACACGCTCGCCAAAGAGTTACAACTCACAAACGGGTGTACCTTTATCGTTATGGCTTCTTGACGATGATAGCGATATTGCAATTATTGAAGCTGGCATCTCACAGCCGGGAGAAATGGAATTACTAGAGAAAATTATAAAACCTGATATTGGAATAATTACAAATATAGGTACTGCACATCAGATAAACTTTGAATCAGAACAACAAAAAGCAAATGAAAAACTGAATTTATTAAAAAATTGCAAAACTGTAATCCTTTCAAAAGATTGCGAAGTATTGTGGTCGCAAGTACAATCACTTTCGAATGCCGAAAAGATTGTTTCTTGGTCTTATAATCAGGATGCAGATGTGCGAATTCTAAAAGTCGAAGAGTCTGAGAATTTTAGTTTCGTTAGTGTTGATTATTGTAAAAAGAACTATAGTTTTAGAATTCCATTTACAGATAAAGGATCTGTACAGAATGCGATAAGTTGTTTTTGCTTACTTATTGGACTTGGAATAGAAATTTCGGACAAATTTCTAAATCGATTTGCCAGTTTGCCAGGTGTAAAAATGCGTTTGGAAACTATTGATGGTGTTCATAACA
>CAZOHR010000525.1:0-2143 GCA_964579045.1 uncultured Bacteroidales bacterium
AACGGCTTATGGCACAAGAGTTATGCAAAGACCAAATTTGAAATTGAATAATGTTGTTATCGGAACAGGCAATATTCAAAACGGAAATACTGAGTATCCCGCACCTTATGGAAATTGGTACTGGGCAGCCAAACATCAAATGCTGATTACTGCCGCTGAACTCTCTGCTGCTGGATTAGTTGCGGGACAAATAAACAGCCTTAGTTTTCAAGTTACAGGAACCGACCCAAATACAACCTATACTTATATAAACATACTTATGAAAATGGTAACTGAAACAGAACTTACTTCAGAATTTTTCTCTGTAGATGTTAATGTTAATCAGCATACCAATTTTAGTTTGGCAGGAGAAGGCGAAACTGTATATTTATTTTCTCCAGAGCAAGTCCAATTGAGTCAATTAAATGTTAATTGCACAGGTATTGATAACAGTGTTGGCTCTTCACCAAATGGATCAACAAATATTGTAATTTTTGGAGTGCCCACACCTTCCGAAAGCAACAATTCGAGCCAAACTTTTGATGCTTATTTACTTGCTCCTGTAATTTCTGTTGCTTCAGGGTTATTTGATGCTAATGTTCCAGTAACAATCTCAAATCCTAATCCAAACGAAAGTATTATCAGATATACCTTAAACGGCAATGATCCAACATTGGAATCGCCTATTTATACAGGATCTGTAATTAATATCTCTTCTTCTAGTGTTTTAAAAGCTCGTGCTTTTTCTGATGTTATGCTTCCAAGTCCAATGGCAGTATCTTCATATCTCATTGGGATTAGCCATACAACAGCTGTTTTGTCAGTTGTTACTGATAATGGCAACTTATACGGGGAAAATGGTATTTTTGATCATTGGGAATCAGATTGGGAAAAATCTGCTTATGTTGAGTATTTTGATACTGACGATAATTTGATCTTTTCCCAAGCAGCAGGAATGCAAATTGATGGCGGAGCTGGTGGATCTAGGTCACAACCTCAACATTCTTTTAGAATAGAACTTGATCATTCGGTTCTTGGAACTGCTCCAATAGACTATCCATTGATTTCGGGCAGACCACAAAGAACAAAATACAGCAAAATGTACTTGAGAAATGGTAGTAATCAATATCTTACTATTCCATACAAAGATGCCGCTTTGGTTACTTCTTTAGGTGACGAAACGAAGAACTTTTACTCGGCTATGGAACCAATTTCTGTTTATATTAATGGACAATATTTTGGCTTGTACGAATTGCGCGAAAAAATAGATGATGAGTATTTTGAAGTTTATGAAGATGCAAACGCAGATTCATTGGATGTGTTAACATTAAGTTATTGGTATAATTTAGTTTTAAGAGCATCTGTTGGTTCTACAGACAGATTTTATTCTGCTTATAACGAATTTGTAGCGATTGACCCTGCACAGGAAGCTTTCTGGGACAGTGCAGACCAGTATTTTGACATGGAACAATATGTTGATTATATTATAGCAGAATCTTATGCTGGAAATCGCGACTGGCCATACAATAATATAAAAATGTATTGTTCGGACAAAACTAATAATCGTTTTAGATTTGGAATTGTTGATCTTGAATTATGTCTTCAACCTAATGGTTGGGCATCAACCTCTGATGATCCTATTACTTTTCTTTTCGAAAGAGATCCAAATATCCCATATATAAACATTTGGCTTAGAGGAATTCAGAATGAAAGATTTAAAAATTATTTTATTAATCGTTTTGCCGATATCATGAATACTGCCTATAAATCTGATAGGGTTCTGGGTATTGAAAATGAATTTTACTTGAAAATGGCAGCAGAAATGCCCAAAGAATATGCTAGATGGGGTGATGCCGGAAATGTTGCAGGTCAGATGAGTGAATTTAACGAGAGACACAGCATTTTTCAATCAGAGCTTAACTCTAGAACAATGTTTGTAAGAGAATATATAAACTCTGGATTCGACCTCGATGGCCAGGTTGAAGTAACTTTAAATACCATACCAGAAGGAGCAGGAAGAATTAAAATAAGCACAGTTATTCCCGAATCACTACCTTGGACTGGTGTATATTTTAACGGAAACCCAGTTACAATTACTGCTATTGCAAATAATGGTTACGAGTTTTTACATTGGAACGATAATGCTGTTCTTGATGGGCAAAAT
>CAZOHR010000526.1:0-2125 GCA_964579045.1 uncultured Bacteroidales bacterium
TCCAAATTATATGCCTAAATATATATATAACTGATATTCAAGTTTATAATATATTTAATTGTAAAATTAAATATACGATAACGAAGATAATTATTCGAAATCGAATAACTTAAAATACATATTTTTTTATTTTATTTTTTTAAATGGGACGAACTTTTTATAAACAGGTAAAAGAAAAAGTAAGTTTTAAATATGTTTAAAGTACTGTTTCAACCAACATATTTTCAATAATACAGACGAAACAAAGTTATTTAGAAATTAACAATTTAAGGACTTTTGGTTCTATAGAAAGTTAACTTTGAGCAATTTAATTTTCAATAAATAGGGTCTGCTGAAAAACTCAGACCCAATTTCGAGTTATAACCTGACGAGAATTAAATATTTCATTCCACAACAGATATAGATTATAAATAACTTGATAAGAATCGCTCATTAAGTTTTTGAGCAAGCGTGCTGAAAAACTTAATGCTAATTTCGTCATAGCGCACGGGAGTGCTACCCCCGCCAATTTGACTAAGTTCAACACCAATATAATGGTGGCAATCCAACTTTCGCTTGTTCCTTGAAGCCTGGCTTTAATACGATTTAACCCGTAAGCTGTTTTGGCTTGACCGAACTTGCCTTCGATAGGATTTCGTTCTCCCGGGCTTAAATGAATTTTCACTGCCGATGGTCTTCCAAGAGGTTTGGCTAATAGTTTGATTCCTTTCTCTTTTAGTAAAGCACGATTGACTCGTGTACAATATATTTGATCTGCTAAAACTTCACGAGGATAACATCCAAATCGTTTGCTGTATTTTTCAACGTAGTCATTTATGTGGCTTCCTTCATTAAATGCATCCCATGAAAGTTCATCCAAAAAGGAGATTCCGTTGATGACTGAAAGATGAATTTTTGGTCCAAATTCAACTTTTGCTTGCGCTTTCCCTCGCACAATTGGACGAACATGTGGCTGATGTATACTTACTATACGGTGGTCAATTTTATTTGTTTTGTCATCAAACATCTGTTTTTGTTGGAGGTAAAGTGTCTGAATTACAAACAAGTACTTTTGTTCTTTTGGAGTTAATGGGAAAGCTGGTTTGGATTGTGAGCCAGTAGCTTCATGTTCATTCTGTAGTGATTCAACAGATTTATAGGCATTTAGCAATTTGTTGATTGATTTTATGTTACGACCAAGATAGTTGAGTTGAGAGCCCACAGCCTTACGAATTACTTTGCCTGTTTTTCTTTTTTTCTGAGCTGTATTCAAATAGCGTTTACGGGCTACTTTACGATAGGTTCTTGGTTTCTTGTTATGTAGTGTAATGTTATAAATCTTGTCAATTAACTCCTCTGATTTTTCTCTTGCATCGCTCAATAAGTTCAAATCTGTTGGGTAAGCAATGTCTTGAGGACAAGCCGTGGCATCAAAAATAACTCGACCGCTATGAGTTACCTCCGAGGGTTCGCATGAGGAGTTTGAAACATTATCATTATTTGTTATTGAATCAACAGGTTGTTTTGGTTTTTCCAAATTCGTTTTTAATTGTACAATCTTTTCGTTAATTGCATTGACATTTTCCATGCCAATTCGCTTACGAAACTCAACAAAAAGTGACGCATCAAAAGGAGCTTCATCCGTGAAACTGGGATAGCCCAGAAAATATTGCATGTAAATATTTTCCGAAATTTGGTCAACAGCTTCTCTGTCATCTAGATTACACAGGTGTTTAATTATCAGTGATCCGATAACAATTCGAGGATTTAAAGGGGGACGACCTGTATTACTTATACTAACAAGCTTGAGATATAAATTACATATTTCATCCCAGGGAATTAAATGAGCTAACACAACCCAACGGTTTTTGGGGTTTAGGCTTTTCTCAAACGGAGACTCAAAACCAGACAAAACTAGCTGTTTAGGACTTACATATTTTGGCACTTGTGCACGCTTTTTGCGGGTGGTATCCATATATCCTTGCATTTTAGTTTACAAATATAAGCATATTATGTTGATTGACAATGTTTAATAAGTATTTCAGCAGACCCTAAATACATTTTTAGTGTTAAAATATAAAAATAAAAAAAGCTTTCCTATATTTTAGGAAAGCTTAATGAATCTTACGAAAAAAATTACTTTTTA
>CAZOHR010000527.1:0-387 GCA_964579045.1 uncultured Bacteroidales bacterium
CTGCAATAGCAACAATGGTTGCAATTGTGCTTACCCCAATGAATTTCTACATATATAGTAAATTATATAAACTTGTTGGACCATGGCCGAACAACACACTTTTAATAGAATTAAGTATAAGCCCCTTGGAAATGTTTAAAACAGTTTTAATTCTGCTAGGTATTCCTATTGCTTTGGGCATGCTAACCAATCACTATTTGCCGAAATTTACTGAAAAGATTAAAAAATATATTTAATTATTCTCGTTAATTTTCTTTATAGGAATGGTTGTTATGATGTTTGCAAATAACTATAGTTATTTCATTAAATATATTGCATGGGTATTAGTTATTGTATTCATTCATAATGGCTTGGGACTTGCATCCGGTTACTGGTTCTCACAACTAT
>CAZOHR010000527.1:397-2118 GCA_964579045.1 uncultured Bacteroidales bacterium
GTCCTCGAGTATCTAAAACTGTAAGCCCTGCACGCAGAACAGTTTCCATTGAAACAGGTATCCAAAACAGTGGTTTGGGGTTAGTTTTACTTTTCAATCCAAACATTTTCCCACAGGAACTGGCTCTTGGAGGCATGATGATAATTACTGCTTGGTGGGGAATATGGCACATTATTTCAGGTTTAACATTGGCAACAATATGGAGAAGAAGAACAAATTAGATGATTATAAGCATTTGTACAAAGATTCCATAATGTGGAATCTATTAAGTTACTATGTAATTTTTCTGCATAAGCTTTTTTATAAAAATATCATCGTTGAAGGAAAAGAAAACGTTCCCGATAATTGTCCTGTAATATTTGCGCCTAATCATCAGAATGCACTCATGGATCCTCTTGCTGTGGAATTTACGATTAACAAACAAATCGTGTTTCTGGCGCGAGCCGACATTTTCAAAAGCAAGTTTATTGCAAAAATCCTCCATTTCCTTAAGATTCTACCTGTTTTCCGCATTAGAGATGGTAAAGATAGTTTAGCAAATAATGATTTGACTTTTGATGTTGCTGTAAAAGTGCTAGAATGCAACCAAAGAATAGGAATTTTCCCCGAGACCAAACATACAGATAAAAGACGACTCTTGGATTTGAAGAAAGGAATTCCACGTCTTGCTTTTCTTGCCGAGGAGAAAAATAATTTTAATCTCGATATAAAAATTGTACCTGTAGGAATTTATTACAGCAGATACAATAAAATGAGGAGTATTTTGCATGTGAGATATGGCAAACCTATAAGTGTGTGCGATTTTAAAGAAGAGTATTTGCAATCACCTCAAAAAGCAATGCTAAGTCTTCGCGATGCAATGGATGAAGCTATAAGGCCACTAATTATTGACATTAGGAGCATTGAACTCTACGACACTTATGAAAGCATTAGAAGCCTCTATGTAAAAAACCTAATTAGAAAATTCAAGCTAGGTAAGTTAAGTCAAATAAATAGATTTAAGGCTGATAAAATTACAATTAAAGCATTGGAGACCTTCGAAGCCGACCATCCTGAAAAGATGCAGGAAGTAAAGCTAAAAGTTGAAGAATATGATAAACTTAAAAAGAAACATAGAGTATCTGATCAGTCGGTCGAAAAGCCATTTCTTAGCTTATTCAGACTTATTGTAAACTCATTTATAATCCTCATTTGCATGCCAGCATTTGCTTATGGCTTGATAAATAACCTTTTTGCATATTTTATCCCAAAAATTTTGGTGCTTAAGATTAAAGACAAACAGTTTCACAGTAGCATAAAATTTGGTTGGGGAGTATTTGTAATTCCTTTTATTTACGCTATTCAAATTGCCATTGTTGCGATAATCACTCCAAAAATATGGATTGTCCTCGCCTACGCCATTTCACTTCCTGTATTTGGCATAATTGCTAGAGTTATATCCGAATGGATTAGCATATTATTCGAGGACTGGCGATTGCTAAATGTTAGAAATTTCTTTAACGACGATTATAAAAAGATTAAAAGTCTTCATCATGATCTGATTCTTGAATTAGATTTGATTGTTACGCATTGGAATAGGAAGGTTTGAGGGGAAGTGCCTAGAGTGCCTAGAGTGAGCTAAAGTGCCTAAAGTTAGGAGTTGAAAGTTGGTAGTTTAAAGTTGGTAGTTCGGATTTATCGAGATTTTTACACTCCATACTACCCTCAGCAGTAGACGTTGA
>CAZOHR010000528.1:0-1096 GCA_964579045.1 uncultured Bacteroidales bacterium
GAGAACAAAAAACCTATAAAAATTTTAAGAATTATAATCGAATGACAAATTTTGGTGGTGTTTTTAAGAAAGAATAAAAGAGATAACTATAGACTTAGAGTAGCATAATCAGCAACATCATTCTTAACTATAACTCCAGGTTCGATATAAACATTATTCCCGATTTTTATATTGGGGTAAACCAATACATTTGGACCAATTACCGAAAAATTGCCAATTTGTACTCCTTTAAGAATGTTTACATTTGAACCTATACTAACAAAATCACCAATTGTAACATCGTGTCCAACAAGTGTTGCAGCATGTATGAGACATGATAAGCCTGTTTTTACATTGTGAGAAATGCAGCAACTAGGTTGAATCATTGACCCTTTACCAATTTCTACATATTCTGAAACAATTCCAACATGACTAGAAATAAGCGACACAAGATTTCCAGTATTTATTCTTGAGAAAATCTTTTTTCTCATTCTAGGATTCCCTAATGCAATAAAATATGAATTATCTGTTTCGCCAAGGGTCTTGTAAAACTCATTCCAATCAGAAATTACCTGATAATTGTTGTAAATCTTATTTACTGCAATGTTTTCATCAAAAAAGAAAATTTCTTGCTGAAATCCATCTTGTTTTAACTGATCAATTATATGTTTTCCGAGGTTTCCTGCTCCAATTATTATCATATTCCTTGTACTTATATTTATCTTTTGGTTTTTATGCTTAGATTATTGCAACAATTCACTACACTTTGGACTTTCCCGACTGTTTAAATCTTTCGCAAAGTTTACGAATGTCGCTGCGGTTAAATTCAGAAATCAGTATGTCGGGCGGAATCTGGCTGAATGAAATTATTGCTGTTCTTAACTCGTTTTCATTATCACTGTATGAAAATAAAAGATTGAGTTTTTCTCTATAATAATCGTCGGATTTGTTGTTATTAGCGAGTTTATTACTTAGTAAAATATTTTCGATAAGTACTGTTTTGAGTCTTTCCGTTGAAATTGCTTTGTCTTCGAATTGTGGCTTAATTTGAGCATTTTTAGTATTATCTAATTCAATCTTAATTTCGATTATCCTATTATAATTTTGATTATTAATT
>CAZOHR010000528.1:1106-2113 GCA_964579045.1 uncultured Bacteroidales bacterium
ATTAATTTCATTTTTGCTCTCCTTAACTAAACTATTCAATATGTCAATTGCAGATTCGACTTCTATAGTGTCAGAAAAAGTAAAATTTGCAAATCCAGGCACCAAAACTGTTTTTGGAATAAAGTTTATCTGTTTTTGATTGCTGAACTCTATTAGTTCAGGAATATCTTTATAGTTTTGAGGCGTTACCAAACTTTTGATATTAAAAGTCATTCCTTTTCTTTTGCAATATTCTATATAATAGTTTATGTTCTCAAGGCTATTTTCGAGATTTGCATTTTTTCTAATTCTTTCGTAATTGTTTTTATTTAATGAGTCAATTGAAATGGTAAGATTAAAATTTAATTGTTCAAGATAAGATTTTACTCTATCGTTGAGAACGGTGCCGTTGCTTGAAATATACAATTTTATGCCAGGATTTAAAATTTTCATTAAATCCCATATTTTATAGTATATTTCGAAAAGAAACGGCTCACCTCCGGTAAATGATGCCTGTTTAAGATAGGGAATAAATGGTTTTAACTGATCAACAAAATTATCATCGTATGGGCTTATATATGGCTCCCCTTTTTCGCGATTCTTTCTGATTTGAGATGAGTATTCTCCAGAACACATTATACATTCTAGATTGCAAATATTGTCTAATTGAAACTCCATTGATACCGGCATTTTGTGCTTGTCGGGAACAATATAATCATATTTGTTTATACCAGCCTTGTGAATTAGGTTTTGTTCAATAGCCGATTTGCAAAAGTGACAACTAGTATCAAATTTACCAGATCTGATTGACATGACTAAGTGTTTCCTTTTTTTTCCATTCCAAATGTCTTTGATGCTATCATTAGGATATAAACCAAGAACATAGCCTCTGTTGTAGTGACAAGCCATCACTTCACCACCAGGTTGGAAAAGCAGAGAATATTCCGCTGCCTTGCAAACGTATTTCGGTTTGGTAAAAATCATTCGTTTTTTTGTGCAATTTACAAATATTTTTGTAACAATTGAAA
>CAZOHR010000529.1:0-2112 GCA_964579045.1 uncultured Bacteroidales bacterium
GTTGGAAGTTGGAAGTTGGAAGTTGGAAGTTGGGAGTTCTGATTTCTGACTAACCACTACCGCCTTCTGGTGTGTGTGTTAGTCCTGAAATTATTTTCATTTGTACTGTAAAATATATGTTTTGTATTTGATAATTGGAATGGTTTTTGCTATAAATCAAACAGGCATTTTTATTAATAACTCTTAAATTTTACCATTATGAAAAACATTTACAGGAGTTTTGGCTTTTTGTTGTTGCTGCTGGTTACAATTTTTAGTAACGCTCAAACAGTTCTAAACGGCGGTTATCTTAATGTGAATAATGTTAATGCGCTAATCCAGCCAGTAGGAAATCAGTTTAGGGATATGCAGGGAAACGCACAGTATGAGGTTCCGGCTGGTAGTGGAATAAAATCGATTTATAATAGCACCTTGTGGATTGGTGGTTTGGATTCTGAATCAAATCTTCACCTAAGTGCCGAACAATACAGGTATAATGGTGCTGATTATTTTACAGGACCATTGACAATTGATGGTACTGCCTCAACAAATCAAACAGTAGTGGATGCCTGGAACAGGGTATGGCCTGTATCTAGACCTCAGATTGAAGAATTTCTCTTATGTAATAATAATGCCGAATATCCTTTGTATGAAATCCCAGCAGAAATCTTAAACTGGCCTGGAAATGGAGATGTTGAGGCAGGTCAAGCACAAAATCTTGCTCCATATATTGATATTAATGAAGATGGAATTTATAATCCTGAAGATGGCGATTATCCACATATCCCTGGTGATTATGCAATATTTTTTATTTTTAATGATAATGCAGAAGTACATGGAGAAACTGGAGGTTTAGCTATGGGAATTGAAGTACATGCTTTGGCATACGCATTTGTTTGTAATGTTGGGGAAGCTTTTCAAAATACAATATTTTTAAAATACTCAATTATAAATCGAAGCTCATTAACATATTCCGATGTTTATCTAGGATCTTTTACTGATATAGATATCGGATTTGGATCTGATGATTATATTGGTTGTGATGTTGTGAGAGGTTGTTATTATGGATATAATGGAGATCCTGTGGACGAGTCAGTTGAAGATGTTTTAGGATATGGTGATGCCCCACCATTACAGGCAACTGTGTTTTTAGCTGGTCCCAAAGCTGATGCAGATGGCATTGATAATCCAACTAGTTACGATACTATTGACAATGTTCCAGTTTTAAATTGTGCTAGAGGTGATATTTTAAATGGTAATATAAATGGTTTAAACTTCGAAGATGGAGTTGTTGATAATGAGAGACTAGGAATGACAGGATTTATGTATTTTAATTGTTTCGGTAATCCGGCTACTCTACCTCCAGGCAATGCCAGTGAATATTACAATTATATGAAAGGTATTTGGTTGGACAATTCACCTCTTATTTATGGTGGTACTGGTCATCAGTCATCAATAGGTGCGGATCCAAATACCCCAACTAGCTTTATGATACCTGGAAATCCGACAACTGACCCTTGTGGTTGGGGACAGGGTGCTATTCCACAATGTAGTTGGTCTGAGGAAACTGAAGAAAATCCGGCTGGGGACTCAAAAGGACTAGGAGTCTCAGGACCATTTACTTTTGAATCAGGAGACACAGTTGAATTAGATTTAGCATTCGTATATGGGCAGTCAGATTCCTCCCCATTTGAAGCGCTAGAACAGTTGGTGCAAAATGTTGATGTAATTAGGAATGGGTATTTAGATAATATTACTCCATGTGGTACTCCGTTTTATTATTCAGGAATAAACCCAAATTCTAATGCTACTGATTTTTCTGTTTCAATATTCCCCAACCCCGCCAACAATAATCTTACTCTTGAACTAAATTCAAATAAGAATTCTACAATATTTGTTAAAACAATGGATATCAATGGTCGCGTTTATTTGGCGAGCGAAATTTCTGCTAACTCTGGAAATACCAAAACTACAATTGACATCAGTTCATTAGCCGCTGGAGTTTACTTTGTTGCTATTGATGATGGTGTTGTTGTGACTAATAAAAAATTGGTTGTATTGAGGTAGAAGGGGGAAGTTCGGAGTTCGAAGTTCGGGGTTCGAAGTTCGAAGTCCGAAGTCCGAAGTCCGAAG
>CAZOHR010000530.1:0-2108 GCA_964579045.1 uncultured Bacteroidales bacterium
AACAGTGGATACCGTAGCCATAAAATAGTCGCCATTCTCAAATAAATAATAAGTATCAACAACTGCTCCAATAGAGTTTACATACATAAATTCAAGAGCTCCATAAGCTGGATTTGCTTGAGGCCTCTTATCTAGGTTCATGTATCCATGGGAAAACTTATATAAATCAGCTCTTCTTTGTCTCTCCTCTTCTTTGATTCTTTCAATTTCCCTATTTTTCTCAATGATTTTAATATCATTAATAGAGTAGAATCCATATCGATGAGCAATTGCAGGGTCGATAGGACCAGTTACGAAGGCAGCTTTTTGCCATCCAAACATAAAGTCATAGTAGTACCATTCTTCTAGCCCATCCAAATCAGCGCACCAAATAGGTTTATTTCCTACAAATTGATATGGTGTGTACCAAGGATAACTGGCAGTCAATGGGTCAACACTTAAAAATTTTCCAATTCTCGCGTCATAAATTCTAAAACCATAGTCATATATTGCTCCAGTTTGTCCAGTCCATTCGTCGTCCTTCTCTTTGCCGTTGAACCCAAACCTATAATTCTCATCCGGTTCAGTTCCAAAATCACCACCATATCGTCCGCTCATCTCCATTCCAAACGGATAATAATCCTTTGCAATAAGTAATTCTGGTTGGAATGTTTCTATAGCTGTTGCAGTTGCATTAAGTACTGGTCTGCGTTTATCACTAACCACTGCCATTACGTTGCCGAGGTGATTGGTAAGTTCGAAGTGTTTGTAGCCGTTGGTGTGGTAGAGAATTTCGGGGTTGTCGAAATAATCAGTTGTTGTACTTTCACCAATTGTTTGCGAAACCAGCACAACCTCTTCGGTATTATTAGCAACGCGCGATGAGCCATAAACAGGACGCTCTGTCAGACTGAAATTCATCTGCAAGTTAGGTTCGTCTGTATAAACTCTGTCGTAGGTTGCCATAATATTACCTTGTGCGTCGCGAAGATAATATGTTTTTTGGATATTGGTGGTATTGTTTTGATTGTTATTATTTTGAGAAATATTTTTTCATCATATAATAGCTCTAATTTTTCTTAAACCCCAAAGAGTATTGTGAAGTTTGTTCAAAATTTGTTTAAATTTGCCATGTAACAATTTAATATGCCAGAGCAACAAAATATAGAGTACAAGCAGAGTTGGCACGACGATTATTTGAAATGGGTCTGCGGTTTCGCAAATGCCATTGGTGGGATAATTTATATTGGCAAAGATGATGATGGCAAGGTTGTGGATTTACATGATTACAAAAAGCTATTAGAAGATATTCCAAATAAAATTCGGAATTGGATGGGGATTATTTGCGATGTGCAATTACAGGATGAAGAAGGGAAAAAGTATATTTCGATTCAAGTAAATCCATATACTGTAGCAGTTTCGTTACGTGGTAGGTATTATTATCGTTCTGGGAGTACAAAAATGGAGTTAACAGGCGTTGAACTCAATGAATTTTTGCTTAAAAAATCTGGTAAAACCTGGGATGATGTTGTTGAAGAGGGGGCATCAATAAAAGATATTGACGAAAATAGCATCGCGAAGTTTATAGATGATAGTAGAGAGAAAGGTAGATTGCCGGCAATTAATGGATTATCTACATTTGAAATTTTAGAAAAATTGCAACTTACCGAAGGTCAAAAATTGAAAAGAGCAGCAATAATTCTTTTTGGTAAAAATACAAACCGTTTTTATCCAAATGTCGAGGTTAGGATTGGTCGCTTCGGTAAAGACTCAACTGATTTAAAATTTCATGAATTAGTAGAAGGTAATTTGGTGTATATACTAAATGAAGTTCTGGTACAACTCAATCATAAATTCTTAACTCGCCCTGTGGATTTTGTTGGGATGCAACGTATTGAAAAAGATGAATATCCTGTAGCTGCAATTCGAGAAATGCTACTAAATGCCTTGATACACAGAACTTACATGGGTGCTCATGTTCAGTTGCGAGTATACGATAATAAACTGTCAATCTGGAATGAGGGTGGATTGCCTCTTGGCTTAACTTTAAATGAGTTAAAAAGAGAACATAACTCACGCCCCCGCAATCCTGTTGTTGCAAAAGCCTGTTTTATGGCTGGTTATATCGA